>CAYQQT010000551.1:0-3217 GCA_964419375.1 uncultured bacterium | reverse complement strand
GATCCCGCCCTTCGGCATCCAGTCCGATGCGGCCGCGGGCCTCGCCGTGAGCTACGCCGACAAGGCCAAAACTACAACAACCGGCTGATCTCCCTGGCACTCGACTTGCCACCCTCGTGGGCAGGCGTGCGGGGATATGGGGGGCTCACGCCCCCCAGTTCTCCAAGAGCCATGGGAGGCGCACATGTCAGAGCCCAAGGTGCAACGGGACGACGGACTCGTTGACGACGATCGCGACGTGCTGTCGGACCTCGACCACCTCCGTCTGCCTTACATCGTCGATCACGAGCCCGTCGAAGGCATCGAGGAGCCCGGAGCGTAGCGTGGGGACGCGCGGATTCGAGGGCCGCTGGTGGCCCAACGGCAAGCTCGCGGGTGTGCGCGTGCTGGTCGTGGACGACGACCCCGACGCGCGCGAGCTGATGGACGTCCTGCTCACGGGATGCGGCGCTGCCGTCGAAGTCACCGGCGGCGCGCGCGAAGGGTTCGATGCCTTCCTGCGCGAGCGGCCCTCGCTGATCGTGAGTGACATCGACATGCCCGGCGAGGACGGCCGCTGGCTCATGCGACAGATCCGCGCGCTGCCGCCGACGGCGGGAGGTGACACGCCCATCGTCGCCGTCACCGGCTCCGCCACCGAGCCCGGTGACGCGCCCGCCTTCCAGGCGTGGCTGCTCAAGCCCCAGGAGCCCCCGGAGATCTGCCGGCGCCTCTGCCAGCTGCTGGACGCCGCCCTGATTGCCGGTGGCCCCGACGCTTGATCTACATGGGGGGCTCGAAGCCCCCCATGCCCCCGCACGCTCGGAAGCGCCGCGGCGAAGCCGTGGCGCTCCTCGATTGCCGCTGGCCCCGACATCTGTTACCGTCTGCCCGTTGTTCGCGCCCGGGATGCCCATGAGGGCCCAGGGAAGGCGGTGTGAAGCCGCCGCGACCCCGTCACTGTAATCGGGGACGAAACCCGCGAATGCCACTGGCCGTGAGGTCGGGAAGGCGCGGGGAGTAGGACGATCCGAGAGCCAGGAGACCTGCCCGCGCGCGCATCATCGATCACCGGTCTTCGCGGGAGGACCCGGGAGCGTGACGACGTCACTGTTGATCCTCGGAGGCGTGCGTAGCGGCAAGAGCCGCTTCGCAATCACGGGCATCCCTTTGCACGCGCGCGTGGCGTTCGTCGCCACGGCCGAGCCGCGCGACGCGGAGATGGCCACCCGCATCGCGCGGCACCAAGGCGAGCGACCGAGCGGGTGGCGCACGATCGAAGAGCCAACCGATCTCGTGAGCCGCTTTCAAGAATTCGCCGGCTTCGACCGGGTCATCGTCGATTGCGTCACCGTGTGGGTGGCCAACCTGCTGCTGCGCGGCGACGGCGAGGAGGCCATCGTGAAGGCGGGCGAGGGCCTGGCCGACTGCGTGGCGCGTAGCGCGGTCGACATCACGCTCGTGTCCAACGAAGTGGGCGAGGGGGTGCACCCGTCCACGGAAGACGGCCGCCGCTTCCGCGACGCGCTCGGCGCCGTGAACCAGCGCCTGGCGGCGGCGTGCGATCGCGTCGTGCTCATGGTGGCGGGGCTGCCGCTGGCGATCAAGCCATGATGTCCCTCGCCGGGCTGCTCGCCGCCATCACTGCCGCCGACCCGCGCGCCCATGCCCTCGCGCAGCTCCACCTCGACGAGCTGACCAAGCCGGCCGGCAGCCTCGGGCGTCTGGAGGAGATCGCGGCGCGGCTCGTGATGCTGACCGGCCTCGCGCCCAGAGTGACCAAGCCGGTGGTCTTCACGTTTGCCGCCGACCACGGCGTGGTGGCCGAAGGCGTGAGCGCCTATCCGCAATCGGTGACCGCGCAGATGGTGGAGAATTTCCTGCGGGGCGGGGCCGCCATCAACGTGCTGGCGCGGCAGGCGGGCGCCCGCGTCGTCGTCGCCGACTTCGGCGTGGCGAACCCGATCGGGCTCTTTCCGGACCTCGTGCGCGTCAGCTTCGGCCCCGGCACGCAGAACATCGCGCGCGGCGCCGCCATGACGCGCGTGCAGGCGATCGCCGCCGTGGAAGCCGGCGCGCACCTGGCCGAGGAGGCGATCGCGGCGGGCGCCGATCTGCTCGCGACCGGAGACATGGGGATCGGTAACACCACGGCGGCGAGCGCGATGACCTCTGCGATCACGGGCGCGCCTCCGGAGGCGGTGACCGGGCGCGGCACGGGAGTGGACGAGGTGGCCTGGCGCGCCAAGGTCGAGGTCGTGCGCCGCGCGCTGGCGGTGAACGCGCCCGACGCTGCCGACGGCGTTGACGTGGTGGCCAAGGTGGGTGGCTTCGAGATCGCGGGCCTGATGGGCGTGATCCTCGCCGGCGCCGCGCATCGCGTGCCGGTCGCGCTCGACGGCTTCATCGCCGGCGCGGCCGCCGTCGCCGCTCTCACCCTGGCGCCCGCCGCGCGCGACGCGCTCTTCGCCGCGCACCGCTCCACGGAGCCCGGCCACGACGTCGCCCTGCGCCACCTCGGCCTCGTGCCGTATCTCGATCTCTCGATGCGGCTCGGGGAAGGCACGGGCGCCGCGCTCTTCATCCATCTCGCCCGCGCGGCGGCGCTGGCGTACACGGACATGGCGACGTTCAAGTCGGCCGGCGTCGATACCCGCTCGTGAGCCGGATCCTCGTGGTCGCGGGCGTCGCGAGCGGTGTGGGCAAGACGTCCATCACCCTGGGGCTTCTCGAGGCCTTCCGCGGCCGCGGGCTCACGGTGCAGGCGTTCAAGGTCGGCCCTGATTTCATCGATCCCGGGTTTCACGCGCTCGTGACGGGCCGGCCGTCCTACAACCTCGATGGATGGATGTGCGGCCGTGACGAGGTCATGCGGACGGTCGCCAGGCGAGGGGCCGACGCCGACCTGTGCATCGTGGAGGGCGTCATGGGCCTCTACGACGGCGTGGACGGCGCCGGGGACGACGGCTCCACCGCGCAGGTCGCCAAGTGGCTGCACGCGCCCGTCGTGCTCGTCCTCGATGCCGCCGCGCAGGCACGCAGCGCCGCCGCGGTCGCGCTCGGCTTCGAGCGCTTCGATCCCGACGTGCGCATCGTGGGCGTCATCGCCAATCGTGTCGGCGGCGACACGCATGCGCGCTGGGTAGCGCAGGCGGTGCGCGCCTCCTGTCGCGCGCCGCTGCTCGGGGCCGTTCCCTACGACGCGGCGCTCGCGCTGCCGGAGCGCCACCTCGGGCTG
>CAYQQT010000550.1:0-3224 GCA_964419375.1 uncultured bacterium | reverse complement strand
GGCTTGTCGTCGGTGGCGGTCACGAAGGCGCCGGCGCCGTGCAGCAGGCGCGCGGCGGCCACCCCGCTGCGCGCCATGCCGACCACCGTCACCCGGCGCCCGGCGAGCGACTCCAGATACCGCCGTCCCCGCGTCACCAAATCGACGTCCTCCAGCTCATAGGCAATCAATGCGCCTCTCCTACCGCAGCTTCAAAGTGGTGAGCGCCAGCAGCGCGAGGGCGAAGGAGACGATCCAGAAGCGGACGACGATCTTGGGCTCCGCCCAGCCGCTCAGCTCGTAATGGTGGTGCAGCGGCGCCATGCGGAACACGCGCCGGCCCGTGAGCTTGAAGCCCGCCACCTGCACGATGACGGAGACCGCCTCCACCACGTAGAGGCCCCCGATGAGCGGCAACAGCAGCTCCGCCTTCGTAAGCACGGCCACCATCCCGATGCCGCCCCCGAGCGCCAGCGAGCCCGCATCGCCCATGAAGACCTCCGCGGGATGGCAATTGAACCAGAGGAATCCGATAGCGGCGCCGACGAGCGCTCCACAAAAAACCGTCAGTTCTCCGGCGCCTTTGACGTTCAGAATCTTCAGGTAGTCGGCGGCTTTGAAGTTGCCCGTCAGGTACGCGATGATGCCGAAGGCGCCCCCCGCCATCACGATGGGACCCACCGCGAGGCCGTCCAGCCCGTCCGTGAGGTTCACCGCGTTGGAGGCGCCGATCACCACCAGCATCGCGAACGGGATCCACAGCCATCCCAGGTTGACGAGCCAGCCCTTCAGGAAGGGAATGGCGAGCACGGGCAGCCAGCTCTCCGGCGGCTGCCAGTACACGATCTGCAGCAGCCCCAGCGTGAGGACCACCTGCGCGAGCAGCTTGAAGCGCGCCGGGATGCCGCGCTTCGTCCGGACCTTCGTCCAGTCGTCCCACATGCCGATCATCCCGAAGCCCGCGATGGCCAGCATCGCCACCCACACGTAGCGGTTCCGCAGATTCGCCCACAGCACCGTGGAGCCGAGGATGGCAAGCAGGATGATGACGCCGCCCATCGTCGGCGTGCCCTTCTTGGTGTGGCGATGCCGCTCCGGCGTGTCCTCGCGGATCGTCTGCCCGCCCTGCTGCATGGCCTTGAGGCGGCGGATCAGCCACGGCCCCACGAGCAGGGAGATGACGAGCGCGGTGATCAGCGCCATGAAGGACCGGAACGTCAGGTACCGGAAGACGTTGAAGACGATGTGGTCCTTCGCCAGCGGCACGAGGAAGTGGTAAAGCATCCGCCATCCTCAGTCGGACGACCTGTCGTCGGATCGGGCCAGTCGCGCCACGAGCGCGTCCACCACGCGCTCCATTCGCATGCTCCGCGAGCCTTTCACGAGCACGACGTCGCCGGGGGCCAGCCGCTTGAGAAGGTGCGCCACCGTGTCTTCGAACGTCGTGACCGCGTGCGCTTCCGTCAATCCCGCCTCGCGCGCGGCGTCCACCGTGAGACGGCTCGCGCGCCCGAAACCCACGAGCTCGTCGGCGGGCAGGGCCGCCACCAGGCGACCGACGTCGCGGTGCGCCTCGTCGGAGCCGGCCCCGAGCTCGAGCATGTCGCCGAGGACGACGATGACGCGGCGGCCCGCGCGATGCGCGGCGAGCGCGTCGAGCGCGGCCCGCACCGAGGAGGGGCTGGCGTTGTACGTGTCGTCCAGGATGCGGACGGCGCCCGCCTCGCGCCACACGCAGCGCCCGCGCACGGGCCGCGCCGCTTGCAGCCCCCGCACGATGTCGCCCGCGGGCAGGCCGAGACCGACGCCCACCGCCGCCGCCGCCAGCGCATTGGCCACGTTGTGCCGGCCTGCGAAGGCGAGGGTGACCGCGTGGCGATCGCGCGCGATCTCGAGCGTGAAGGTGACGCCGCGCTCGTCGTCGGTGGCGTCGCCCACCGCGCGCACGGCGGCGCCGGAGTGACGCCCGAAGGTGAGCACGCGCGCGCGCGTGTCGCGCACCATCCCCGCCACGCGCGGGTCGTCGGCATTGAGCACGACGAGGCCGTCGGGCTGGATCGCGCGCACGAGGTCGGCTTTCTCTTCGCGCACGGCGTCGATAGAGCCGAGGAACTCCGTGTGCACGGCCGCCACCATGGTCACCACGGCCACCGTGGGGGCCGCGAGCGTGGAGAGGGCGCCGATCTCGCCGCGCGCGTTGGTGCCGATCTCCAGCACCGCCGCCTCGTGCTCCGGCGCGAGCTGCAGGAGCGTGAGCGGCAGGCCCCACTGGTTGTTGAAGCTCGACGGCGGCTTCAGCACGTGCCAGCGGGTGGCGAGCACGGCGCCGATCATCTCCTTCGTCGACGTCTTGCCGTTGCTGCCGGTGACGGCCACCACGGGAATGGAGAACTTCGCGCGGTGCCAGGCGCCGAGGCGTCCGAGCGCGCGCGTGGTGTCCTCCACGAGGACGAGCGGCACGGTGGCGGGCGCTTCGTCCCGCAGCGTGTGCACGACCACGCAGGCGGCGCCGCGCCCGGTGGCCTCCACGAGGAAGGCGTGACCGTCGAGCCGGTGACCGACGATGGCGAAGAAGGCCTCCCCCACGCCGAGCGTGCGCGAGTCGATGGACACCCCGCTCACCGGCACCGCGAGATCGCCCGCCACCAGCGCGCCCTGCGTGGCCCGCACGATGTCCTGCACGGTGAAGCCGGGCAGACGCCTGCTCATGGCCGGCGCTCCATCAGGATGTGACGCGCGACCTCGCGGTCGTCGAAGGGCAGCACGTCGGCGCCGACGATCTGGTAGGTCTCGTGACCCTTCCCCGCGAGGACGACCGTATCGCCGGGTCCGGCCCAGAGCAGGGCAGCGCGGATGGCGCTCCGCCTGTCCGCGACTTTCGTGTGTCGTTGCGGTGCCGCGGCCGCCGCGGGCACGCCCGCCACCACCTCGTCGATGATCGCCTGCGGATTTTCGGAGCGCGGATTGTCGGAGGTCACCCACATCCGGTCCGCCAGGCGCGCGGCGATCTCGCCCATGATGGGCCGCTTGCCCCGGTCGCGGTCACCGCCGCAGCCGAACACGACGCCGAGACGGCCGCTCGTGATCTTGCGGGCAGTCGCCAGCACGCGCTCGAGGGCATCCGGCGTGTGCGCGTAATCCACGACGACGAGGAACGGCTGCCCCGCGCGTACCTGCTCGAAGCGTCCCGGCACCGCGCCCACCGCGCCCAGCGCCTGCGCGACGGCGGCCGGCGCCTGCCCCAG
>CAYQQT010000549.1:0-3229 GCA_964419375.1 uncultured bacterium | reverse complement strand
GGCGCCGAGCAGGACGTGGTAGCGGCCCTTGTACTCGCCCGTGCGCTCCATCGCGAGAAGGTCGTTCGGCTCTTCGACGACACAGAGCAGGTTGTTGTCGCGGGCGGGATCGGAGCAGATGCGGCAGGGGTCCTGATCGGTGACATTGAAGCAGGTGGAGCAGTAGCCGATCTGCTCCTTCACCGCCATCAGGGACGACGACAGCTCGCGCACTTCCTCGGTGGGACGCTTGAGCAGGAAGAACGTCAGCCGCTGCGCCGTCTTGGGACCGATGCCGGGCAGGCGCTGGAGAGCGTCGATGAGGCGCGCGACCGGCGCGGGGTAATACGCCAACCGCGCTCCCTACATTCCCAGGCCGGGGATCTTGAGCCCGCCCGTCAGCTTGCCCAGCTCCTGCTGGACGAGCTCGCGCGACTTGCGCAGCGCCTCGTTGCAGGCCGCGAGCACGAGATCCTCGAGCATCTGCGCGTCGTCCTTGTTGATCACCTCGGGATCGATCTTGATCGACACGAGCTCCTGCTTGCCGTTGGCCTCCACCGTCACCATGCCGCCGCCGGCGGTGGCCTCCACCTTGCGCTTGCCGACTTCTTCCTGCAGCGTCGCCATCTGCTGCTGCAGCTTCTGCGCTTCCTTCATCATGTTGCCGAAGCCCTTCACTGGCCTTCTCCTTCCGGCAGGCGCGGGCGCACCGCGACCACCTCGCCCTCGAATTGCGCGATGGCCGCCTTCACCGCGGGGTGCGCGCTCACGCCGCCCGCGCTGTCGTCGCCGCTGCTCACGCTGAACCGCTCCACCCCCGCCACGTGCTTGCGGATCGCCTGCAGCAGCGTCTCGCGGTTGGCGGCATCCGCCAGCATCTCACGATGGAAGTGATTTCCCGACAGGACGACGGTGAGCTCGCGGTCGTTGATCGCCCCCGGCCTCGTCTGCGCCAGGATCGCTCCCAGCGTGGGCTTGCGCTTCGTCACCTCGTCCATCACGCGCTGCCACACTTCCGGCGCCTCGCCTACCAAGTGAACGGGCGATGGGGCGGGGCGCTCGGACGGCACCGCGGCCTCCGGGGCAGGCGTGCGCGACCGCTGGGGCTGAACGAGCCTTTCGGTCGGGCGTTCCTCCGCCCCCGCCGGACGCACCGCTTCCGGCGCTCGCGCGGGAGCGGGCGCGGCGACGGCGGACTGGCGCAAGCGCCGCTCGGCCTCGTCCACGCGCTGGAGCACGTCCTCCAGCGCGTGCGGCACCGGCCGGCGCGTGGCGCGGACGGTGGCGATCTCGAGCTCCACGCGGGGATGCGGCGACTCGCGCATGGCGGCGTCAGCGTCGAGGAACGCGCGCAGGACGTACAGAATGTCGTCGAGAGCGCCGCCCTCCGCGAGCTTGCGCAGCTCGTTGCCTTCCGCGTGGCTGATGTCGGCCAGCTTCGCGGTGGGCGCCGCCTTGAGCACGAGGGCGCGGCGCAGCAGCTCGATGACGTCGCGCGTGAAGGCCTGCAGATCCTCCCCCTCGCGCGCGGCGCGGTCGATCGCCTCCAGCGCGGGCGTGCTCTGGTGGCTGATGAGCGCGTTGGCGAAGGCGCGCACCTCCGCGGGCGTGGTGGTGCCGAGCAGCGTGGCCGTCATCTGCGCATCGAGGCGGCCGTTGCCATAGGCGATGGCGGTGTCGAGCAGTGACAGCGCGTCGCGCAGGGAGCCCTCGGCGGCGCGCACCACGGAGGGCAGAGCGGCGGGCTCGAAGGCGATCTTCTCCTCGGTGAGGATCCGCTCCAGCGTCTGCGCGAGCGCGTCGGGGGCGATGGGACGAAAGTCGAACCGCTGCACGCGCGACAGCACGGTGGCCGGGATCTCACGGGGGTCGGTGGTGGCCAGGATGAAGACGATGTGCGCGGGCGGCTCCTCCAGCGTCTTGAGCAGCGCGTTGAACGCGAACCCCGTGAGCTGGTGCACCTCGTCGATGATGTAGACCTTGTAGCGGCCGCGCGCGGGCCCGTACTGGACGTTGTCGCGCAGCGTGCGGATCTCGTCGATGCCTCGGTTGGAGGCGCCGTCGATCTCGATGACGTCCACGCCCGCGCCCGCGTCCAGGCACACCACGCACGCGCCGCACGGCTCCGAGTCCTTCCGCTCCGGGCACAGCAGCGCGCGCGCGAGCAGCCGCGCCGTGGTCGTCTTGCCGATGCCGCGCGGCCCCGCGAACAGGTAGGCGTGCGCGATCCGCCCCGACGCGAGCGCATTCTTCAGCGTCCGCGTGATCGCGTCCTGGCCCACGACCGCCTCGAACGTCTGCGGCCGCCACTTGCGCGCGAGAACCTGATACGTCATTGGCAGCCCTTCAAAGTGACCGTGCACCCTCCTTCGATCGACCCGTACTGCGAACTCCGCACAGAACCTGCTCCAGCCAGGTACTCCCACGGCACACGAGAGGGTCGCCTTACCGTTGCTCCCTTCCGGGCCTGGCGGGGTTCGACGATTCTCGTTGCGTGGGGCCAAGCCTTCAACGCCGCCCCATACGGCTCACTCAACACGGGCCGCCCTCGGAAAGGGAGTTCAACCCCGCTGAAGCGGATTGCGGGTTACAGGGCACCGCTATCTCCCCGTCTAGCACGGCCACACCCAAACCTGAACATGGCGGAGAGGGCGGGATTCGAACCCGCGGCACAGTTGCCCGTGCACGGCATTTCCAGTGCCGCACCTTCGGCCGCTCGGTCACCTCTCCGTAAAAGAACTCCACTGAGAGCCGACTTCCACCTCACCCGTTCTCTGCCCGAACGTCGAGCGCCGGAGCCCCGCGCAGGCGCTCCGACGCCAAATATTATTGGCGGAGGGGAGAGGATTTGAACCCCCGAGGGACTTGCGCCCCTATCCGATTTCGAGTCGGACGCCTTCAACCGGGCTCGGCCACCCCTCCGCGAACCGTTATCGTCGTCGCGTTTCAAAGAACTCGCGCAACAGCGCCGCGCTCTCGTCCGCCAGCACGCCGCCGCTCACCGGCACCCGATGATTCATCCGCTCGTCGCTCAGCAGACGGTAGAGCGACTCCACCGCCCCCGCCTTCGGGTCCCGCGCGCCGTACACGACCCGCGCCACGCGCGCATGCAGCGCAGCACCGCAGCACATCGGACACGGCTCCACCGTGGCATACAGCGTGGCGTCCGTGAGCCGGTAGTTGCCCCGCACGCGCCCCGCCTCGCGCAGCGCGAGCACCTCGGCGTGCGCGGTGGGATCGGCGAGCGCCA
>CAYQQT010000548.1:0-3237 GCA_964419375.1 uncultured bacterium | reverse complement strand
GCCGTCACGCTCACCGAGCAGCTCCTCGAGCGCATTCGCGCACTGGACGGGCGGCTGCATGCCTTCATCGCGCTCACGGCCGAGCGCGCGCTGGCGCAGGCACGCGCGGCGGACCTCGCCCTCCAAGCAGGCGTGGACCTCGGCCCGCTCCACGGCATCCCGTTCGCGGTCAAGGACCTCTACGACGTGGCCGGGGTGGCCACCACCGCCGGCACCAGTCTCCTCGCCGACAACATCGCGCGCGCGGACGCGACGGCGGTGCGCCGTCTCACGAGCGCGGGCATGGTGCTCATCGGCAAGACGCACACGGTGCAGTTCGCGTTCAGCGGCATCGGCATCAACCACGATCACGGCACGCCGCACAATCCGTGGCACGCGAGCGCGCACGCGCCCGGTGGCTCGAGCAGCGGCTCGGGCGTCGCGGTGGGCGCGGGACTGGTGCCGATGGCGCTCGGGACGGACACGGGGGGCTCCATTCGTATTCCGGCCGCCCTCTGCGGGACGGTGGGGCTCAAGACGACCGTGGGTCGCATCAGCCGCGCGGGCGTCTACCCGTTGAGCTGGACGCTCGACAGCGTGGGCCCGCTCACGCGCTCGGTGGAGGACGCGGCGTTGGTGTACCAGGCGCTCCAGGGCGTGGATACGGAAGACGAGACCACCGCGGGCGTCGCGGCCCACGACGTGCTCGCCGGGCTGCGCGGCGGCGTCAAGAGTCTGCGTCTGGCCTTCGCGGAGTCGGTGTTCTTCGACGGTGTGGCGCCGGAGGTGGAGAAGGCCGTGCGCGCGACGGGCGAGGTGTTTCGATCGCTCGGCGCGCAGGTGGAGAGCATTGAGGTTCCGGAAGTCGCGGAGGCCTTGGGCGAGCAGCGCCGCGTCCTGTTCATCGCGGCGGAGGGGTGCGCCGTGAACGCCCGGCTCCTCGACGAGCGCTTCAAGGACCTCGATCCCGTCGTCGCTCACCGCATGATCGCCGGCCGCACGCTGAGCGCGCCCGACTACTTCGCGGTGTCGCGCCAGTGGGCGGCGCTTCGCCGGCGCCTGCGCCACACGCTCGTCGACGTCGACGCCCTGCTCGTTCCGACCACGATGGTGCCCGCGCGCCCGGTGGCGGCCATCGACGCCACCGCGGACTCCTACGCGGAGCACAACCTGAAATACTTACGGAACACCGCCCTCGGCAACATCCTGAACCTGTGCGCGGTGAGCGTGCCGTGCGGCTTTTCCGACGGCGGCCTGCCCATCGGCCTCATGGTCTACGCCAAGCCGTTCGACGAGGCCACCGCCCTGCGGGTCGCCCACGCCTACGAGCAGGCGACGCCGTGGCGCCGGCGACGTCCCGACCTTTCGTGGGCGCGGTAGAGAGACTTCTGGCTTAGCCGTCGACGAGGGCGAG
Organism: uncultured bacterium; assembly: GCA_964419375.1. GTDB lineage: Bacteria > Methylomirabilota > Methylomirabilia > Rokubacteriales > CSP1-6 > JBBDXO01. The sequence continues at coordinate 1,844 of CAYQQT010000548.1, read as the reverse complement.
GCGCACGTTGATCACACCCGCCTCGAGGGCGTGCAGCGCGCGGGCGGCGGCGTAGGAGAGATCGAGAATGCGGTCGTGGCGGTCGGGGCCGCGGTCGTTCACGCGCACGACGACCGAGCGGCCGTTGGCGACGTTCGTCACGAGCAGGCGCGTGCCGAGAGGCAGGGTCGGGTGCGCGGCGGTGAAGCGGTGCATGTCGAACGTCTCGCCGCTGGCGGTGATCCGGCCGTGGTGCTGCTGGCCGTACCACGACGCGCGCCCGTGCATCGGGGTCGCGCGCCGCGGTGGCGGCTCGACGCGCTGCCGCTGTGAGGTGGTGGTCGGCGAGGAGCACGCGCCGATGGCGACGGCGATCGCGAATGTAAAAATGAGACCCGGCCCCCGTCTCCCCATACCGCGGGGATGCGCAAGTTCCGTGCCCTCAGGCGGCCGCCATCAGCGGTTGAACCAGTCCTTCAGGCGGCGCCACCACTCGCCCACCTGGTCCGCGATGCCGCCGTGCTGGTCGCACGTGTCCGGCTGGGTGCCCGCCAGAAACGTCTCGCGCACGATGACGGGACAGTAACGGGTGGCGAGCATGCCGGTGGTGGTGTCGACGTCGGCGAACGCGATGCCCGGAGGGACCGAGAACGCGGGCTGACCGTACGCTTCCGCCGCCTGCTTCATGAAGTCGGCCCACATCGGGAGCGCCGCCTGCGCACCGCTGAGGCCGTGCGGCTCGTTGTTGTCGTAGCCGACCCACACCACCGTCAGCAGCTGCGGCGAGTACCCGACGAACCACGCATCCCGGCCGTCGTTCGTCGTTCCCGTCTTGCCCGCAATGGCGCCCGGCACGCCAAGCGCGCGCGCGGCCGCGCCCGTGCCGGATTTGATGACGCCCTCGAGCAGCGAGGTCATCAGGTACGCCTCGGCGGGCGTGAGCACGGTCTCCGCGGCGCCGTCGCCGGTCGATTGCACCTCGCCCGTGCGGTCCACGACCGTGCGCACGCCCATGACGCCCGCCGGCTTGAGGCCGCCGTTGACGATGGGCAGGTACGCGCGCGCCAGCTGCACGGGCGTCACCTCGAAGCTGCCGAGGGCGACGGCAGGCACGGGCGCCAGCTCGCCTTCGAGGCCGAGCGCGCGCGCGGTGTCGATCACGGCAGGCAGACCGACGATCTGCGCCACGCGTATCGTGGCGGCGTTCAGCGATTGCTCCAGCGCGCGGCGGACGGTCACGCGGCCCTCGTAGCGGTCTTCGTAATTGCGCGGCGTCCACGGCTGGCCGTTCACGGTGAGCGTCATCGGCGAGTCGTCCACCAGCGAGGCGGCGGTGAAGGCGGGCCGCCCGCCGCGCGGCCGCAGCGCGGCCAGGTACACGAAGGGCTTGAAGGCGGAGCCGGGCTGCCGCTTGGCGAGCGCGGCGCGGTTGAACTGGCTCGCCTGGTAGTCGCGCCCGCCGACGAGCGCGCGGATGTGGCCGGTGGGGGGATGGACGGCGACGAGCACGGCCTGCAGCCGGCGGCCGTCTTCTGTGCGCTTGAGCGAGGGCACGCGGCTCTCCACGCGGTCGAGCCCGCGCGCCACGGCGTTTTCCGCGAAGCGCTGCAGCGCCATGTCGAGCGTGGTGAACACGCGCGCGCCGCGCGTGGCGTCGACCTCGTCGCCGAAGCGCTGCTCGAGCTCGTGGCGGACGAAGTCGCTGAAGTAGGGCGCGGACTGGCCGGCGGCGGTGGCGCGCTGCGCGCGCACGGGCTCCGCGCGTGCACTGTCGTAGTCGGCCGGCGAGACCTGGCCCAGCTCGCGCATCCGTCCCAGCACCACGTCGCGGCGCGCGCGCGCGCGGTCGGGGTGGGCGGCGGGCG
>CAYQQT010000547.1:0-3237 GCA_964419375.1 uncultured bacterium | reverse complement strand
GCGGCGGCGCCGACCTCCTCCGCCGCGTTGCAGCCGACAGCCGCGAGGGCGGCGGCGCCCACCATGAAGGCGCGCCGGTTCAGGTAGAGCTTCTCGTCCGTGACGTCGGAATACTTCAGGCGCATTCGAATCCTCCCTGGTTCAAGACTCTCACGGCGCGACGAACTTGTAACCCTGTCCGTGCACCGTCTGGATGAAGAGCGGCCGGTCGGGACTTGCGGCGCAGCCGCAGCACGTGCGTGTCCACCGTGCGGGTGGTGGGATCGTCGTCCACGATGAGGATCCTGGGCACGGGCGCTCCCCGCAGCGACACCCAGCCGAGGACGGCCACGATGAGCGCGGGCAGGAGGATGGCGGCGAGGGCGAGGATCGAGAGGCGCCGGCTCACGCCCCCTCGGCGAGCAGGAGACGGATCATGCGCTCCGTCTCCTCATAGGCGCCTTCACCGATGTGGCGGTAGCGAGCGACGCCTTTCCTGTCCACGAGCAGCAGCGTCGGCCACGCGCGCACGCCGTAGCGCTTCCAGATGGCGAAGTCGTTGTCCTGCACGACGGGATAGCGCACGTCGAGCTTCCGGGTGGCGTCCACGACCTTGTGGTACGGCTGCTCCCAGGTGAACTCCGGGCTGTGCACGCCGACGATCGTGAGCCCCGCTTTCTGGAAGCGCTGGTGCCAGTCCCGCAACTGCGGGATCACGTTCTTGCAGTTGTATCAGCCGTACGTCCAGAACTCGACGGCCACCACGCGGCCGCGCAGCCCCTGCATGGCCAGCGGCGCGCTGTTGATCCAGCGCTCGCCCGTGATCTCGGGCGCCGCCTGCCCCACCCGCAACGCCTGCCCGCCCGCCGACACGGGACCAAGAGCGGCAAAGAAGACAAGCGCGCCCAACACGATGCGCGACCCCAACCACGTCATGACCCCTCCCCCGCCACGTCGTTCCATCCGCGCCCAGTATCCGGCGTGCCCGACCTGGAGTCGTCACGGCCATGTGAACTCTCGACAAGGGATTCTTCATGACTTCCGCTCGGGCGCCCGGCGGCGCGGGCCGGGCTTCGGGGTCCCCGGACCCGTTTCCCGCTCACCAAAACCGCACAAGGCGCGTCGATGGAGCCCAGCCGCCACGGCCCCGAGTCGGCCGCCATCCACGTGGTCCGGGGACCCCGAAGCCCGGCCCGCGCCGCCGGGCGCCCGAGCGAGGTTCTGAAGCGCCGCTACACGACCTCGTCCAGCCGCGACGTCACCTCGCCGAAGCGTCGCATCGCGAACGGCGGCAGCCCCTCGTACACCTCCGCCAGGCGCACGTTGATCTCCCGGTTGGCGAGCTCGAAAAGGCTGTGACCCTCGCGGTCGCCCTCCACGAGGAAGGGGCCGAGCCGCTCCACCTCGAGCACCCACAGCGCCTGAGCGATCCCGAGCTCCTCGAGCCAGTGCACGTCGATCACGCGCTTGATGCACTGCCCGTACGCGGCGCCCATGCCGTAGCCGACGGTGGTCAGGTAGACGGCGCCGTGCGGCACGAACCACTCGCGATAGGCGAGCTCCGTGAGCCCGGCCTTACCCACGACCACGCGCGCGCCCGAGGCCTCGAACCAGCGGCTCATCGACTTGCCGAAGCGGAAGCTCGCAGTGGCGGTGACGGCCTGCACGTCATAGGTGCCGTCCGCTCTCACGCGTGCCGCCGGCGAGCAGTGGAAGTTCACGTTCGTCAGCGCCTTCACGGCAGCCGGCAAGCCGGCGCCCTTGTCGACGACCTTGCGATACACGCCTTCCCGCGCCGTATAGATGGCGCCGCTCACGTACACGACGTCGCCCAGCTTCAGACGCGCAATGTCTTCTTCGCCGATGGGCGTCGTGAGGTGCACCTCGTCCATCGCCACGTCGTCCAGACGGCGCGGCGCGCTCACGACAGCCCCTCGCGGCGGTAGTAGTCGGTGAACCATTGCGGATCGGCGCGGAACTCCACGCGCCCGTCGGGGTGCAGGCGGGCGGTGGCGCGGCGGGACGACAGGCAGAAGGAGTGCATGGCGACGGGCATGCCCCCCGTGTGCGAGTACGCGATCTCGACGTGGGTGGCCACCACGAGCGAGGTGCCCGCGAAGCCCATGGCCCCGATGCCGATGTAATTGCCGAGCGCGGTGAGCTCCTCCTCCAGGCGCGCCAGATCCGGGTCGGGGTTGCGGCTTCCCACCGCCCGCAGGCAGGCGGCCTCCTTGCCGAGGCGTACGCACGTGTCCTTGGCGCCGCCGATGCCGAGGCCGACGATGGCCGGCTGGCAGGCGAGCCCGCGCTTGCCGAACTGCACGAGGGTGTCGATGAAGAAGCGCTTGATGCCGCCGACGCCGTCGGCGGGAAACAGCATCCGGTAATCGGTCCCGAAGAGCCCGCCCTTGTGCACCGTGGTGATGTCGATCCAGTCCGCGGCGGGCTCGAAGGCGTAGGTGACCTCGGGGGCGTGGACGCCCACGTTGTTGTTGTGGTCCACGCGCGTGAGCGGGTGCACCCGGTTCGGGCGCAGCGGGATGGCGGCGGTGGCGTCGGCAGTGGCGCGCCGCAGGGCGCGCTCGAGGGCGACGAACCCGCCCTCCACCACCGCCTCGTTGCCGGCGCGCACGTAGTAGCGCGGCAGGCCCGTGTCGGCGCACATCGGCCGGCGGTCGGCGGTGGCGACGTCCCAGTTCCGCTCCATCTCCGTGAGCACGAAGCGCGCAAGCTTGTTGCGCTCCCGCTCGCGCGCCAGCGCCACCCCCGCCCGGTAGTCCGCAGGAATATCGATCGCCGCGCGCGACATGAGCTCCCGCGCCGTATCCTCGATCAGCTTCTCAGGAATGTGCGCCATGACCCGACGGTAGCATGGGGCGGCGGACGAAGGTTTGAAGCATGGGCTGTTGGGGAGGACCAGGCAGTCGGTTGCCCGCCGACGGGGGGCTTGGGGGGCCCTTCGAGGCCCCCCATGTCCTTTAAGGAACGTACTCGGCGAAGCGGTGCTCGAGCTCGGCAGCGACGGCGGTGGCAACGTCGCGGGCGGTGCCCGGGCGCTCGACGGCGTCGAGGCGCTGCCATTGCTCCAAGTAGAGATCGGGCGCGTCGAGCCCCAAGCGCATGGCGGCGGTGTCGATGAGCGCCTGGAAGCGGTCGCTGAGGGGGACCGTCAGCTCGCCGTCGGCGTCGCGCGCCTCCACGGCGCAGGGAATGTGCTGCCAGGCGACGATCCGGTAGGTGGCCACCGGCCCCTCTAGC
>CAYQQT010000546.1:0-3268 GCA_964419375.1 uncultured bacterium | reverse complement strand
TTCAACGAGCGTCCGCCGACCGGGGGGCTTGGGGGCCCGTCGAGGCCCCCATGTAAATCAAGAAAGTTCAGGCCGAGCGCATGCTTTCAACGAGCGTCCGCCGACCGGGGGGCTTGGGGGCCCATCGAGGCCCCCATATAAATCAGACCGCGCTGGTTTTACGCTTCGGCGTCGGCGTCGCCGATCATTCGGCGGACGCGCTCGAGGAGGGTACGGTCGCTGAAGGGCTTGTGGAGGACGTCGACGATGGGCTGGCGCAAGGCTTCCATCTCTTCTTCGTCGTGGCCCGAGGACAGGATCACCGGGGTCTTGGCCCAGCGGTCGGTGTGGCGCAGGTGGGCGAGGAACTGGCGGCCGTCCATGACCGGCATCGACATGTCGAGCAGGATCAGATCCGGACTCAGATCGGACAATTGCGCCAGCGCCTCGACCCCGGAAGCGATGGCGGTGGCGACGTAGCCGGCCTCTTTCAGGAGCATGACCTGAACGTCACGCAGGTACTGCTGGTCATCGACGACGAGGACGCGCTTCGGCATGCCACCTGGGCGAAGTGCAAGCACGGTGCCCATCCGGCATCCAGATACTCCGCGCAGTTACGGGCGCACGAAGTGTCCGGTGTCGGCCTGCCCGACGCCAAGTGTCAGTCCGGTCACGCCACGACCTTCGCCTCTCGCAGCCGCGCGATGTCCTGGACGTCCAAACCCGCCTCCCGCAGCACCGCCTCGGTATGCTCGCCGAGCATCGGCGACGGTGTGCGGATGGTGCCCGGCGTGCGGGACAGCCGGACGGGGGTGTCGAGCGTGGTAAAACGCCCCGCGCGAGGGTGCTCCTGCTCGACGAGCATGCCGGTGGCGCGGACGGCGGGATCGTTCGGAAGATCGGCGTAATCGTTGACGGGCGCGCACAGCACCTCGCGCGCTTCGAGCCGCGCCATCCACTCCTGCACGGTGGCGCCGGCGAAGACGTCCGCCAGCAGCGCCGTGAGCTCGGCGCGGCGCTGCAGCCGGTCGGCGCGCGTCGCGAAGCGCGGGTCGTCGGCGAGCGCGGGACGTCCGATCGCCTCGCAGAACGGCCGCCAGAGACGGTCCACCCACACGGCGACGTACACGGAGCCGTCGCGGGCAGTGAAGGCCTGAAAGGGGACCATATAAGGATGGCCGCTTCCCCAGCGCCCCGGCTCGTCTCCCGTCGCGAGGAAGATGCTCAGGCGCGCGGCGTGCGCGAGAAGAGCGCCGTTCAGGAGCGAGACATCCACGCGCTGCCCCTCGCCCGTGCGCTCGCGGTGCAGGAGCGCGGTGACAATACCCTGGCCCGCCATGAGGGCGCCGATGGTGTCGAGCACCGGCGCGCCGCACAACACGGGCGGGCCGTCGGCCTCGCCCATCACGGACATGAGACCGCCCATGGCCTGCACGAGCATGTCGAGCCCCGGCTTCTCGCGCCAGGGGCCGTCGGGGCCGAAGGCCGAGACCGAGCAGTAGACGAGGCGGGGATTCAGCGGCGCCAGGCGCGCGTAGCCGACGCCGAGGCGCTCGGCGACACCGCCGCGGTACGCCTCGATGACCACGTCGGCGCCGCGCACGAGGCGCGCGAAGACCGCCTGCCCCTCGGGATGCGACAGGTCGAGGGCGACGCTGCGCTTGTTGCGATTGACGGTGACGAAGACAGCGCTCTCGTCGTTGAGGTGCGCGCCGTACGACGTGCGTGAGGCGTCGCCGCCCACCGGATGCTCGACCTTGATGACGTCCGCGCCCATGTCGGCCAGGTACAGTCCGCACACGGGGCCAGCGATGAGGTGGGCCAGCTCGAGCACCCGGTAGCCGGCGAGCGGCGCCGTCATGCCACGATGCCGTGCGCGTCGCGCCGGGGATCGACGCCGAGCGTGCGCGCGCCGGTGGCGGGATCGATGGCGATGATCTTGGCGCTGCCCACCGTGACCACGCTCGTGCCTTCGAGGAGCGCCACGGCTTCGCCGGGGCGCTGCCGAGCGGCGGGGGGCTTGGGGGGCCCTTCGAGGCCCCCCATGTAATTGACAACCACGCTCGTGCCTTCCACGTTCAGCTCCGCCCACTCCGGCAGGCGCGCGACGTCGTGCCCTGCCTCGCGCAACGTGTCGAAGACCGTCCGCCCCGGCCATCGAGGAGCGCCACGGCTTTCGAGGAGCCACGGCTTTCGAGGAGCGCCACGGCTTTGCCGGGGCGCTGCCGAGCGTTGGGGGGCATGGGGGGCCCGTCGAGACCCCCCATGTAGCAGTCGACCTGGAAGTTCGTCTGCACCTGGCTGTTGCCGCCGGGCGTGCCGCCGAGCGCCACCAGCGCTCCGCCGCGCGTCACCATGAACGTGTGCATCGTGTACACGGGCGTCTTGCCGCCCGCCACGATGTCGGGATGGCCGGGCACGACGGTGCAGGAGTTGAGGCGCGCGTTGAGCAGGATGCCGGTGCCGGGCACCATCACCCCCGCGTCCACCCACAGGCTCTGGATCATCGACACCGCGTTGCCGTCGGCGTCCACGACCGACAGCGAGGTGGTATCGCCGGTGGCGTGCGCGCGGCGCGGCAGCACCGCCTCCAGCGCGAAGTCGACGAAGCGCGGATCGCCGACGCAGCGCTCGCGGTCCTCGAACGCGCGCCGCACCGCACGCACCTGGGCGGCCACGAGGGCGCCCGCGTCGAGAGCGCGGACGTCGGTCGCCTCCAGGGCCCCGAGCATCTGCAGCAGCATCCATCCCTGCGACATGGGCAGCTGCGAGACGACACGTGACCGCGGTACTCGCCGGAGACCGGCTCTGCGACCTGCGCGTGGTAGGACTTCAGATCGGCGGCGGTGGTCAGCCCGGACGCGGTCTCCATGTAGCGCGTGTAGGCGGCGGCGAGCTCGCCCTCGTACAGCTCGCGTGCGCCGTGACGGGCGAGCAGGCGCAGCGAGCGCGCGAGATCGCGCTGCACCAGCGCCTCGCCTGCGCGCGGCGGCCGGCCCTGCGCCAGCAGCGTGCGCGCGCACTCCGGATCAGCGTCGTACTTGCCGCGATAGTGGCGGATCCACGCCGCCAGCGCCTCGTACATCGGAAAGCCACCCTCGGCGAGCTCGATGGCGGGCTCGAACAGTAATTCCCATCGCATGCGGCCCGCGCGCTCCCAGGCGCGGCTCCAGCCGTCGACGATGCCGGGCACGGTGCAGACGCGGGGGCCCGTGCTGGGAATCCCGCCGGGGAACCGGTCCGGGCCCGCGGCCGCCGGCGCAGGGCCGCCCGCGTTGACGGCGAAGAT
>CAYQQT010000545.1:0-3276 GCA_964419375.1 uncultured bacterium | reverse complement strand
CGCCGCCGCGTCGCCGGGGGCGCCGAGCAGGACGGCGTCCACGCCAGCCGCGTGCGCCAGCCGGCAGAACTCCGCCGTACGCTCCAGCGGCCACACCTTGGCGGGACCGTACGCGGCCCCCAGGTGTACGCCGATGACCGGCCGGCCTTCGCGGGCGCCGGCCTCGCGCAGCAGCGCGCGTGTCTCGCGGCGACCTTCGTCATCCACGTCCGGTGGCGCCAGGCGCGGCACGCGATCGCCGGTGACGCCGCCCGCGCGCTCCGCGAGCATCAGGTACTCGTCGATCTGATGCAGGCGCGGCTGCGGGGGGACCACGGCGTCGGTGAGCAGCAGGCTGCGGCCGCCGGCGGCAAACCCGACGCGCCGCCGGGCGCCCCAGTACCACGCGGCGAGCGCGGCCTCCGCCGAGTTCGGCAGCAGCACGGCGACGTCGGGGGCGAACCGGCGCGCGGCATCGGTCATGGCGAGCCGTCCGCCCCAGGCGCGCGGGTAGGTGACGAGCGACTCCGCGAGCCCCTGCCCTGCCAGCAGCGACACCCACGGGCCCACGAGCAGTGTGCGCGCGGCCGGGTACGCGGCGCGCAGGGCGCGAATGGCAGGCACCGCCATCACGGTGTCGCCGAGCCAGTTCGGCAGCCGCACCGCTATGGCGTCGGGCATCTCTTCCGGAACGCCGCCAGCCATTCCGCTTCCGCCGTGGTGAGGACGAGCCGGACGCTCAGCACGTACAGGGGCCGCTTCGTAGGCGGCAGCCGGCGCAGGCGCACCCAGTCCTTCTCGGTGGTGACGAGGGCATCCACGCCAAGCTCAGCGGCGCGACGGTCGAGCCGCGCGAGGTCGTCCCGCGTATACCAGTGATGGTCCATGAACGCCACGAGGTCGGCCACGCCGGCGCCCGTCTCCTCCAGCGTGCGCCGAAAGCCGCCGGGCGATGCAAGCCCGGCGAAGCCGAGAAGACGAGCGCGGGCCAGGCCGTCGATGGGCACCGGCCGCATGGTGCCCGACTCCCAGCACTCCGTGGGTGCGTGCTGCGCGCTCAGCACGGGCACGGAGGGCGCGTATCGCGCCACCGCCGCCATCACCTCCGGCGCCGCGGATGGCGTGGCCGCGCCCGTGACGACGACGAGGTGGGCGCGTGCGAGCCCGCTCACCGGCTCGCGCAGCGGACCGCGCGGCAGCAGCCGGCCGTTGCCCCAGGGGTCTGCGGCGCGCGCCATCACGATTTCCAGGTTCTTCACGAGCGTGCGGTGCTGCAAGCCGTCGTCGAGCACGATGGCGGTCACGCCGAACCGCTCCACGGCGGTGCGACCGGCCTCGTAGCGGTTGGCACCGACGACCACCGGCACGCCCGGCAATCGCCGCGCGAGCAGGAAGGGCTCGTCGCCCGCGTCCTCGGCGTCGAGGCGAATGGAGGCGGCATCGGCGACGATCTGGATCCCCTTGCTGCGCCGGCCGTAGCCGCGGCTCACCACCGCCGGCGTGTGGCCGAGGTCGATGAGCGTGCGCACGGCCATCTCCACCGCGGGCGTCTTGCCGGTGCCCCCCACGGTGAGGTTGCCCACCGATACCACCGGACACGGCAGCGTGCGAGAGCGCAGCACGCCGCGCGCGTACAGCCACTCGCGCGTACTCACTAGCCCGCGGTAGCCGACGGAGGCGGCGCCGAGGACACGCTGGGCGCCCGCGCCCGCGGCGCCGCGCTGCCACCAGCGCCCCGCGCGGCGCAGTACGGGGCTCACACGCGCGCTCCGGGATAAAGAAAGCGCGCGACGAGCTCCAGCGTCTCCCGCACGGCGCCGTGTCGTGAGGCCACCGCCGCATACCCCGCCGCCCCCCGCGCCACGCAGAGGGCGGGATCGGCGAGCAGGCGCCGAAGCTCGACGCCGAGGGCGGCGCCGTCGCGGACGACCGCCGCCGCGCCGCTTTCGACGAGGAGGGCGGCCGACTCGCGGAAGTTCTGCGTGTGGGGACCGAAGAGCACGGGCTTGCCGCGCAGGACGGGCTCGAGCATGTTGTGGCCGCCGGCGTCCACCATGCTGCCGCCCACGAACACGATGTCGGCCACGGAGTAGAGTTGCGCGAGCTCGCCCACCGTGTCGAGCACGATCACCGCGCGCGGGGGACGCTGGCCGGGGAGCTGGCTGCGGCGCACCGCCGTCCACCCGCGGGCGCCGACGAGCGCCTGCACTTCCGCCACGCGGTGCGGATGGCGGGGCGCGATCACGAGCGTGAGCGCCGGCCACTCGGCGAGCGCCTGCGCGTGTGCTTCCAGCACCGCCTCGTCCTCGCCCCGGTGCGTGCTGCCCGCGATCCACACCGGCTGGCCGGGGCGCAGGGCGAGCAGCCGCCGCCAGATATCGGTGGCGCCGACGGGATCGGGCGACGCCTCGTTCTTGATGTTGCCGGTGACCACCACGCGCTCGGGCTCGGCGCCGAGGGCGAGGATCCGCCGCGCGTCCTCGCCGGACTGCATGGCGAACACGCGCACGTCCGCGAGGACGGAGCGCATGGCGCCGCGCACGAGGCGGTAGCGCCGGTACGACCGGTCGGACAGTCGGCCGTTGGCGATCATGGCGGGCACACCGCGCGCGGCGAGGGCGCGCAGCATGTTCGGCCACAGCTCCGTCTCCATGCAGATGAAGAAGGCCGGGTTGATGCCGTCCATCACGCGCCGTACGGGTCCCGGCAGGTCGAGGGGACAGTACCGGTGGGTGGCCACGCCCGCGTAGCGCTCGCGCACCACGCGCGCGCCCGTCTCCGTCACCGTGGACACCACGAGCGGCAACTCGGGATACGCGCGGCGCAGCCCCTCGATGAGGGGGGCGGCGGCGATGGCCTCCCCCACCGACACCGCGTGCACCCAGCCGCGGGGCGCCGTCGCGCGCGCGTGGTCGCCGCGGCCGAAGCGCTCTCTGAGATTCACGGGCGCGCCGCGTAGGAGGCGCCGGGCGAGGACGATGGGCGCATAGGCGGTGAGCGCGCCCGCGAGCACGCCCGTGTAGAGCGGGTACATCACGACGTCACCATGCGGTCGGCGGCGGCGGTGATCTCGTTCAGCGCGCGCTCCACCCGTGCGCGCGCCTGCTCGCGGTCCGCGTCACGCGCGACGGTGGCGGCGGCGCCGAAGGCCACCGCGCAGCGCGCGAAGGGCGCCGGGATGAGGAGCTCGTCCCAGCTTGCCAGCCGCCGCGCGGGGCGCGCGGCGAACGCCATGGGAATGATGGGGGCGCCCGTGGTGGCGGCCAGCATCACCACACCCGGCTGCAGCCGGCCGCG
>CAYQQT010000544.1:0-3294 GCA_964419375.1 uncultured bacterium | reverse complement strand
CGGCGTTACTGGAGGTAGTGCAGCAGCTCGAGCGCGGCACGCGCGTTCGCCGAGGCCGCGCGGGGCCTGGATTTGATGTGCCCTCCTCTGGAGACGGCAGTGGAGCGCGTGTCAGGCGGCCTCCTGGAAGCATCCGCAGAACTCCTCCTCGCGATCGGCCGGCGGGACGCGCGGCGGGACGAGGCCGCGATGGAGCAACTCGCACATGATGCGATTCGTCGCGGCCCAGCCGGCGTCGTGGAAGTGATGATGCGGACACAGAGTCATCGCTTCGGAAAGCTCGATGCCGCACGCGCAGCAGCGGTTCATGCGTTGTCTCCTACGCTCACGTCTCTGGCAAGGACGGTGCCAGACCTGCCGGCGAGCCAACTGATTGATCGGCTTGCGTTCTCTCGAGCGAGACGCCCCGCCGCGCGTCGCGTCCGGGGCACCGCGTTCTCATGTGTCCCACTGTCGCCCCACCCGGCAGCGATCTCGCCCGAGCCGAGCTCCCGAAACTCCAGCGAATTCGCGCGTTCGCCGTCGTGCGCCGTGGCACTGGCGTGGCTCTCGTATGAGTGACACGCTCGACAACACCGGGGAGTGCTTGACGATCCAATCGGCGCTGCGCGCCAACGGGAAGCGAGACTCTCGTGGCCGAAACGCCGGCTGACGGCCTCGACGCGGCCGGGTTCCCGCACACGACGCGCGAGGTCCTCATCGTGAGAGTTCTCGACGATCCGGGAGCGCTGGGCGAGGTGGCGCTGACCTGTGTCTGGATCGGTCCCGGACGTCGCGCTCCTCATCGCCCCGGCGCCGCGACCGCCATCAAAGCCGGCATGCCGCCATGTCGCACCGGGCGAAATGCTCCCGCGTGGCCGGCTCCTCGCCGAGGCCGAGGGTGAGCACCTGCGCATCGCGAGAGCCAGAGCGGTACACGGTGACGCCCTTGAGCCCGAGATGCCAGCCCTTGAGGTACGCGCCCGCCACCGCGTCGGCGGAGGCGTTCTCGGGCAGGTTGATGGTCTTGGACACCGCGTTGTCGACGTGGCGCTGGAACGCGTGCTGCACGGCGAGGTGATGATCGACATCGAGCTCGGTCGCCGTCACGAACAGACGGCGCAGCGCATCGGGCACGCTCGCCACGGCGGCGAGGGTGCCGGCCGCGGCGACCGCGCGCACGAGCTCGGAGGCGTCCAGGCGCTGCTGTTCGGCCCAGCGCTGGAAGATCGGATTGAGCTCGAGCAGCGGCTCGCCGCCGAGCGTGTGCGTGCGGCGATAGGCGAGCGCATAGAGTGGCTCGATGCCGGCGCTGGTGCCGGCCAGGATGCCGAGCGTGCCCGTGGGCGCGATCGAGAGCAGCGTGGCGTTGCGGCGGGCGTCATTCCGGCCACCGTGCACGCTCTGGGGCCAGGCCGGGAAGACGCCGCGCTCTTCGGCGAGCGTGCGCGAGACCGCGCGCGCCTCGTCCGCGATGAAGCCGATGAGCCGATCGGCCCACGCCACGGCGTCGTCACTGCCGTAAGCGACGTCGAGCCGGATGAGGCACTCGGCGAAGCCCATCACGCCGAGCCCGATCTTGCGGGTCGCCCGGGTCGCGGCGGCGATCGCAGGGAGCGGATCGCGATTGACCTCGATCACGTCGTCGAGAAAGCGCACGCCGGTACGCACCACATGCCGCAGCCGCGCCCAGTCGATCGCCGGGGTGCCGTCCTCGACACGCACCATGTGGGCGAGGTTCACCGAGCCGAGCACACAGCTCTCCCACGGAAGCAGCGGGACCTCGCCGCAGGGATTGGTGGTCTCGATCTCGCCGAGCGCCGGGGTGGGGTTGGCGCGGGCGATGGCGTCGAGATACAGGAGGCCCGGGTCACCCGTCTGCCAGGCCGCCTGCACGATCGCATCGAACACCGCACGGGCCCGGAGCCGCCCCGTCGCCCGCCCGTGGTGTGGATGGATCAGGTCATAGCTCTCGTCCGAAACCACCGCCTCCATGAACCGGTCGGTCACCGCGACGGAGAGGTTAAAGTTCGTGAAGGCGCCAGGGGCTCGCTTCGCGCCCACGAACTCGAGGATGTCCGGATGGTCGACGCGCAACGCGCCCATGTTCGCGCCGCGCCGCCGGCCTCCGAGCTTGATGTTCTCGGTCGCGCAGTCGAAGACCCGCATGAACGACACGGGCCCGGAGGCCTCACCCCCGGTCGAGGCGACGGGGTCGCCGGCTGGGCGTAGACGCGAAAAGGAGAAGCCGCTGCCGCCCCCTCCCCGCTGGAGGATGGCCATGGCGTGCAGGGCGCCGAAGATGCCGTCCATCGAATCCTCGACCGGCAGGACGAAGCAGGCGCCGAGCTGGCCGAGGGGCGTGCCGGCGTTCATGAGGGTCGGGGAATTCGGCAGGAAGTCGAGGGAGTCGAGCAGGCTCTCGAAGGTCTCTTGCCAGCGATCCGCGGCGGCGGCGGTGCCGAGAAGGAGCTCGGCGTGCGCGACGGCGCGCGCGACGCGCTGGATCAGCTCGGCGGGCTTCTCGATGACGCGGCCGGCAGCATCGCGGCGGAGGTAGCGCGCCTCGAGCACGCGCAGGGCGTTCGGCGTGAAGTCCATCACGTCTGCACGTCGTGCAGCCATCCTGCCAGCGCCAAGTCCGCGCCACGCCAGGCATCGTGGCGTCGCGCCCGTCGTGTGACTGCGGCATCGCTGCCTCGGGTGGGGCGGCGCGCCCACACACCCACGCCCGCCGCCGGCTTCCTTTCGCGCTAAGACCGCGAAATCGCGGCATTCCGATGCGGCATCCGCCATGCACTCTGCACGGCCCCGTGAAGAGCTACGAGATTGCGCGTGTCTTCGAGCGGATGGCCGATGTGCTCGAGCTCAAGGGCGAGAACCCCTTTCGCATCCGCGCCTACCGCCGCGCCGCGCAGAACCTCGAGACCCTGAGCGAGGACGTCGAGACACTCGCGCGGGACGATCGGCTGGAGGAGATCCCCGGGGTGGGCACCGATCTCGCCGGCAAGATCGAAGAATACTTGCGGAGCGGGCATATCAAGGAGATCGACGCCGCCTGCCGCAAAGTCCCACGCGGCGTCGTCGATCTGCTCGATGTCCCCGGGATGGGGCCGAAGACGGCCAAGCAGCTCTACGAGCGCGAGGGCGTGACCAGCCTCGCGAAGCTCGAGCGACTCGCGCGCGCGGGCAAGCTGCGCGGACTTCGCGGGATCCAGGCGCGCACGGAGCAGAACATCGTGCGCGGGATCGCGCTCCTCCGCGGGGGTCAGGCGCGGATGCCGCTCGGGCGCGCCTTACCGCTCGGTCGCGAGC
>CAYQQT010000543.1:0-3298 GCA_964419375.1 uncultured bacterium | reverse complement strand
CCCCGTGGCCGGCCCGCGCGATACCGCGCGTCCGCGTCGGATGCCGCCGCCAGCGCCTGCTCCCGCGTGACGGTGAGATAGGCGCCCACCTCGCCGTCGCGCGCCGCGATGCGGGCCAGGTACCCCTCGGTCACCGCCGTCGGCGTGGTCTCTCCGCGCCGAAAGGCGTCCGTGAGCTCGTGGATCGGTCGATGGGCAGCGGCGTCCGCCACGTCAGTCCTCGATGATGCGCGGTACGCGGAAGAAGTCCGCGCTGCGGTCGGGCGCGTTCGCCAGCATCGCCTCCTGCGGCAGGCTCGGACGCGGCTCGTCCTCGCGCATCACGTTCTCCATGGGCACCGCGTGCGAGGTGGGCTCCACCTGCTCGGTGTCGAGCGCGCGCAGGGTATCGATGTGCGTCAGAATAGCGGTGAGCTGCTCGCGCATCTTCTCGATCTCGGCGTCGTTGAGCGCGAGCCGGGCCAGCCGCGCGACGTGCTCGACATCCCTCCGGCTGAGCGCGCTCATATCTCTTCCAGGTGGGCATATTGCAATGAGAGTCGCTTGCGCCCCACGGCAGCAAAGCCGACGGTGACGATGACGTCGCTGCCGTCACGCTCGACGCCCACCACGAGGCCTTCGCCGAAGCGCGCGTGGCGCACGCGCGCGCCCACCTTGATGGGCCACTCCTCTTCCTGCGGCGCATACCGCTCCACGTGCCGCGGCGCCTCGAACCGCGGCTCGGGCCGCGCGTTGAGCATCGTGAGGTGCTCCTCCGGCATCTCGCGCAGGAAGCGAGAGGCCTCCCCCACCCCGTAGCCGTGCACGCGCCGGTGCAGCGCGTAGGAGATGAAGAGCCGGTCCTTGGCGCGGGTGACACCGACGTAGCACAGGCGCCGCTCCTCCTCGATCTCCTCGTCGGAGCCGACGGAGCGCGCGTGCGGGAAGACACCCTCCTCCAGGCCCGTCAGAAAGACCCACGGAAACTCGAGCCCCTTCGCCGAGTGCAGGGTCATCAGGGTCACCCCGCGCGCGTCCTCGGGGAGCTGATCCGTGTCGCTCACGAGCGCGACCGTATCGAGAAAGCTCTCCAGCGAAGGGTCGGCGAGACGGCTGTGGTCCTCGGCGGCGGCCACCAGCTCCTCGAGGTTCTCGAGCCGCGCCTCCGCTTCCGGCGAGCGCTCCTGCTTGAGCGCCTCACGGTAGCCGCAGGCGCCCAGCACGAGGTCGAGGAAGGCGGGCAGCGGCATGGTGTCACGCTGGGGTGCCACGCGCGCGATCATCGCGGCGAACTCCTCGAGGACCCGGCGCGGCTTGGCGGTGATGTCCGGAGGCGGTGTGGCCGCCATCGACAGCAGCGGGCGTCCCTCGCGCGTGGCGACCTCGCCGAGCCGCACGAGCGTGGCGGGCCCGATGCCGCGCGAAGGCGCGGCGATGGCGCGCCGGAAGGCGACGTCGTCATTTGGATTCAACAAGAGGCGCAGGTACGCGAGCGTGTCTCTGATTTCTTTTCGTTCGTAGAACCGCACGCCGCCCACGATGACGTAGGGAATGCCGCCGCGGCGCAGGGCGTCTTCCAGCACGCGTGACTGCGCGTTCGTGCGGTAGAAGACGGCCACGTCGCCGAAGGCCACGTGCTCGCCGCGCGCGCCCAGGATGCGCTGGGCGACGAAGTTGGACTCCTCGTGCTCGTCCCACGCCCGGTACACCGCGGCCGGCTCGCCCTCCACGTTCTCGGTCCACAGCGTCTTGTCCTTACGGGCGACGTTGTGGCCGATCACGCCCGCCGCGATGGCGAGGATGCGCTTGGTGGAGCGGTAGTTCTGCTCCAGCCGGATCACGCGTGTGCCGGGATAGTCGGCCTCGAAGTCGAGGATGTTGCGGATATCCGCGCCGCGCCAGCGGTAGACGGACTGATCGGGATCGCCCACGCAGCACACGTTGCGGTGCTCCGAGGTGAGCAGGCGCACGATCGTGTACTGCGCGCGGTTCGTGTCCTGGTACTCGTCCACGAGCACGTGCTTCCAGAGGCCGCGGTACCACTGGAGCACCTGCGGCGCCTGCTCGAAGAGCTTCACCGTGAGCAGCAGCAGGTCGTCGAAGTCGACGGCGCCGCTGGCGGCCAGGCGCTCCTGGTAGCGCGCGTAGATGGCCGCCACCTGCTCCTCGCGCGGCCCGCGCGCGGCGCGCTCCACGTCGGCCACGCTCAGCATCTGGTTCTTGGCGTGGCTGATGCGATGCACGATGGAGCTGGCGGTCGTCTTGTCGCCCAGCTCGTGGTCGCGCATGAGCTCCTTGACGAGCGCCTGCCGGTCATCCTCGTCGTAGATCGTGAAGTGTCGCTTGTACCCGAGATGGTCGATGTGCGCGCGGAGGATGCGCACGCAGGCGGCATGGAAGGTGGCCACGATGGGCGCGCGCACGCCCACCGGCGCCAGCAGCGACTCCACGCGTCGCGCCATCTCCTCCGCCGCCTTGTTGGTGAAGGTGACGGCGATGAGGCTCCGCGGATCGACGCGGCGCACACCGAGCACGTGGGCGATACGGTGCGCGATGACCCGCGTCTTGCCGCTCCCGGCGCCGGCGAGGACGAGGAGCGGACCTTCAGGAGCGAGAACCGCCTCGCGCTGCGCGGGGTTCAGGTGGTCGAGGAGATGCTCCAGGTCGGCTGACACCACGCGATTGTACCGGGCAACGAGGGTCGGTTGCCACTACCGCGAGACAATTTGCGCCTGGCGCGCCAATTCGCCATCGGCTTGACAGACAGCCACGCTGAGAAGTCAGTGGCTTCCCTTGCGCCCAGCCGTGGCACAGGCCTTGCCACTGAAGAGCGTCATGAAGCGTAAGGCCAAACGGGTGCTCGTCATCGACGACAATTCCGTGGTCCTCACCGTCCTGCAGGACTTCCTGAAAGCCGCGTACGCGGTGGACATTGCCACGAGCGCCTCGCAGGCGCTCGGCGTCGTGCTCAACCGCCCGCCCGATGTAATCCTGCTCGACATCAAGATGCCCGGGATGGATGGCCTGAGCCTGCTGAAGTCGTTCCGCACGATGGGCCTGGAGACGCCGGTGTTCATGATGACCGGCTACGACTCCACCGAAGTGGCCCTCGACGCCTTCGGCAACGGCGCCAACGGCTATCTGCCGAAACCCTTCGACCTCCTCCACCTCGAGCGCCTCATCGCCGACGCCCTCGGAGCCGAACCGGCCTTCGCAGATTAGTTGGATGGGGGGCCTCGACGGGCCCCCCAAGCCCCCCGAACGCTCGGAGCACCCCGGCAAAGCCGTGGCGCTCGATTGATTGCATGGGGGGCCTCGA
>CAYQQT010000542.1:0-3303 GCA_964419375.1 uncultured bacterium | reverse complement strand
CATCGCCGCCTGGTCGAGCCGGGCGCCCGCGAGCGCGAGGTTCCGCTCGTGGTGCGGCGCGCGCAGGGTGATGCCGAGCTGCCGGCGGAAGCGGCCGAGGGCGTCGGCGGCGCCATCGGCCACGAAGGCGTAGACCAGTCCCGCGCGGTGCACGCGGCGGCCGGCGGCGCCGCGCTCGACGTGATCGAGCGACCAGCGCACGAACTCCACGGACGACGCCGTCGACAGCACGACGCCGTCGGCAATGCGGCCCGCCAGCTCCAGCGTGCGTGGGTGCGAGGCGGCGAGGAAGACGGGGACGGCGTGGCGGCCCATCGCCATGCGCCGGCCGCGCAGCCGGATGAGCTCGCCGGCGTACGCGGCGGGCTCGCCGGACAGCAGCAGGCGCACCGCCTCCACCGACTCCGCGAGCATGCGCAGCGGCCGGCGGGGCTCGATACCGGCATCCGCGAGGTCGACGGGCGCGCCCGTGCCCAGGCACAGCGTCACGCGCCCGGGCGCCAGCTCGTCGAGGGTGGCCACCGCCATGGCGATGTGCAGCGGATGGATAGCGTGCGGGCTCACCGCCATCAGCACCACGCGCGCCGTGTGCGTGGCCTCCAGCACGACGGCGGCGGTGCTGAAGGGATCGCGCAGGAAGAGGTGGCTCGACACCCAGAAGGTCGTCGCGCCCGCCGCCTCCGCCGCGCGCGCCTGCTCACGCAGGACGCCGAGCGTATTGCGACCGTCGAAGGCGACGCCGAGCGAGCTCATGGCACGCGGCTATACGACGCGCAGCTCGTTGCCGAGCGTCGTGAGTGGTTCGGCGCCGTGCGCGCGCACGACCACCGTGTTCTCGAGCTGCAGGCCCGCCCAGCCCAGCTCGTAGTAGGGGGTCTCCACGCACATCACCATGTTCTCCTCGATGACCTCGTCGGACTTCGGCGCGAGGTCGGGCGCGTCGTAGTTGTTGATCCCGATCCCGTGGCCGGTGTGGCTGCGCTCGAAGTGGGGGATGACCTTGCGGACGGTGTCCATCACGATGCGGAAGATCTCCGCCGTGCGCACGCCCGGCTTGATGGCCGCGATGCCGCGCTCGGCGCCCTCGCGCAGCGCTTCGTAGTAACGCCGGATGCGCTCCTCGGGCTTGCCCAGGCACGCGATGCGCGCGATGTCCGAGCGGTACCAGCCGAAGCGCACGCCGCCGTCGAAGCGGATGACCTCGCCCGCGGCCAGGCGCTTGCTGCCGGCCTGGCAGTTGGACAGCGCGCTGCGCGGGCCGCTGCCGATGCACATCGAGGTGACGGGCACGCCGCCCTCGGTGATGACGGTGCGGTCGAACTCGGCGATGAGCTCGCGCTCGGCCACCCCGGGCCTGGCCAGGCGCAGCGCGGCCACGATGCCGCGCTCGGTGGCGCGCACGGCGCCGCGCAGGCGCTCGATCTCTTCGGGCGTCTTGATGGTGCGGATCTCGCGGAACACGCGGCCGCCCGGAACGATCTCGACGTGCGGCAGCTCGCGCCGCACCTTGTCGAGCACGGCGGGCTGGATGGCCGTCTCCTCGATGGCCAGGCGCCCGCGGTCGAGCTTGCGGTCGCGCAGGGCGGCCACGAGGGCGGAGGCGGCGTCACCGTAATCGGGCGTGGCGAGCAGCGCCGCGTAGCGCTCGTCGAGCGGAGAGAGGCCGGGGGCATCCGCGCGGGTGGAGAAGAAGCCGTACCGGTAGGCTTCCGTCACCCACGCCTCGCCGTCGACGACGAGGTCCAGGTTGCCGGAGCCCGTGATCAGGCAGGGCGTGGCACCGCCGTCGGCGGGGATCACCGCGTACACCTGCGGGCCGCCGGGGCGCGCCCACTGCGACATCGCCCAGTAGCCGGACGCGTACGTCACGTTGTCGGGCGAGGTGGCGACGAGCGCGTCGATCGACTGCTCGGCCATGATGCGTCGGGCTCGCGACTGATTGAACAGCATGCAATTTACTCCCAATTTACTCCAATGGATGCGGGGGTGGCGGCGCGTCCGGGCGAGTCTATCCGGTGGGCGCCGAGCGGGTCAAGGCTGCGAGCGCGCTTTTCAGGGGCCCGACGACGGCGGGCAGGACGATGATGAGCGCGGCGGCGGCGAGGAGCACGCCCGCGAGGGGCCGCTCCACGAGGATGGCGAGGCTGCCGCGCGACATCAGCAGCGACTGTCGGATGGACTCCTCGGCGAGCCGGCCCAGCACGAAGGCGAGCACCAGCGGCGCCGGCTCGTAGGCGAGCTTGCGCATGGCGTAACCGACGGCGCCGAAGAGCAGCATGACCCCGAGATCCCAGATGTTGTTGGCCACGCCGTAGACCCCGATCACCGAGAAGAGCAGGATGAGCGGGAAGAGGATCGCGTACGGCACGCGGAGCAATTGCACCCAGAGCCCGATGAGGGGCAGGTTCAGCACGAGCAGCATGACGTTGCCCACGTACATGCTCGCCACCACGCCCCAGAAGATCTGCGGATGCTCCCTGATGAGGAGCGGTCCCGGCTGCACGCCCTGGATCAGGAAGGCGCCGAGGAGCACCGCCATCACCACGTTGGGCGCGATGCCGAGCGTGAGGAGCGGGATCATCGAGCCGCCGGTGGCCGCGTTGTTGGCCGCCTCCGGCGCCGCCACGCCCTCGATGACGCCGGTGCCGAAGCGCTCCGGATGTCGCGAGATACGTTTTTCGACGGCGTAGGCGATGAAGGTCGGGATGATGGCGCCGATGCCGGGCAGGATGCCCAGGAAGAAGCCGAGCACGCTGCCGCGCGCGATGGGGCCGGCGGAGTCCTTCCAGTCCTGCTTCGTCGGCAGCAGGCCGTGGATCTTGGGCCGGAACACCTCCTGCGTGATGCCCTCCTCGATGTTCAGGAGGACCTCGGCCACGCCGAAGACGCCCATGATCATCGGCACGAGGCCGATGCCGTCCGAGAGCGTGATGGCGCCGTAGGTGAACCGGGGCGTGGCCGTGATGGGGTCGAGGCCGATGGTGCCGAGGAAGAGCCCGAGCAGCGCCATCGCCGCCGCCTTGAGTCGCGATCCGCTCGCCAGCCACGTCACCATCGTGAAGCCGATGAGCAGGAGGGCGAAGATCTCGGGCGGGCCGAAGCCGAGCGCCATCCGGGCGAGCGGCGGCGCCAGCAACATGATGCCGAGCACGCTCACCGACCCCGCGATGAACGATGCGAACGCCGAGATGCCGAGGGCGGCGCCCGCGCGGCCCTGGCGCGCCATCCGGTAGCCGTCCAGACACGTCACCACGGAGGCCGCCTCGCCGGGAATGTTGACGAGGATCGACGTGGTGGAGCCGC
>CAYQQT010000541.1:0-3306 GCA_964419375.1 uncultured bacterium | reverse complement strand
CAGCCGCGGGTGTCGACCTCCACCACCTCGTCCAGCGCCGCGTGCCCGGCGAGGACGCCGGCCACGCGACGCTCCACGATCCACGTCAGCCGCACCGCGGGCCACGCCCGCTTGACCGCGGACGCCACCGGCAGCGCATGCACCACGTCGCCGAGCGCCGACAGCTTGACGATGGCCACGTGGCGCGGGTGATCCGGTATCGCTTCGGTCATGGCCTCATGCCTCGCGCGAGAACCGGGCCGCGATCACCGCGATGAGGTCGCGCGTGGCGTGGTCCTTGGGGTCGCCCACGATCGAGACCTGGGCGCCGATGCCGCGCGCCGTGGCCGCCTCCGGGACGGAGGCCACCGTGTAGTCGGTGCCTTTGGCGTGCACGTGCGGCCGCACGGCGGACAGCAGCGCGTCGGCGCTGTCCTCCTCGAAGATCACGACGTGATCGACCGCGCGCAGCGCCCCCAGCAACTCGGCCCGCTCCAGCGCCGGCATGAGCGGCCGCCCTATCCCTTTGAGCCGCGCCACCGCCGCATCCCCGTTCACCCCCACGAACAACACGTCCCCCAGCGTGCGCGCCGCCTCCAGATACCGCACGTGCCCGACATGCAGCAGATCGAACACCCCGTTCGCAAGCACGATCCGCTTGCCCTCGCCGCGAAGTCGCTCCGCAAGCACACCCGCTTCGTGGACGTTCATAGACACATCATGCGCGGTGGCGATGACCATCTTGATTGAACATGGGGGCCCGGGACGGGCCCCCAAGCCCCCCGGGCGCGCGGCCACCGGTTACTTGGATCATCGCCATCACGCGTGTTTCTCGCCACCACTCACGAGGCGAGCGCGTGACGCAACTCCTCCGGCGTGACGGTGGCGGTGCCGCGTTTCATGACGACGAGGCCGCCGGCGATGTTGGCGAGGGCGGCGGCGTCGGAGGGTTGGGCGCCGCACGCGAGCGCGAGCGTGAAGACGCTGATGACGGTGTCGCCAGCGCCGGTGACGTCGGCGATCTCGTCGGTGCCGTGGATGGGGATGAAGGCGGTGGCGCCGTCGCGCTCCAGCAGCGCCATGCCACGGCTGCCCCGCGTGACGAGCAGCAGGCGCGCATCGAGCCGGTCGAGCAGCGCGCGGCCGGCCTTCTCCACCGCGCGCTCGTCATCCACCGGCATGCCGGTGAGGTGCTCGAGCTCCGCTTCGTTGGGGGTGGCGGCGGTGATCCCGCTGAAGCGCGGGAGCTGGTAGCGGCTGTCCACGGTGACGACGGTCTGCGCCTTGCGCGCGATCGAGCGCACGCGCTCGAAGAGCCGCGGCGTCACCGCGCCGTAGCCATAGTCCGACACGATGACGGCGTGGGCGTGCTCGCCGAGCGTGGTGAGGCGCGCCAGGAGCGCGTCTTCCGTGATGGGCTGCGGCTCGCCCGTGGGCTCCCGGTCCACGCGCACCACCTGCTGCCGCGTCGCCTGGTAGCCGCCCGCCATGATGCGCGTCTTCACCGCGCTCACGCGGCCCGCCTCCGTCACCACGCCGTCGGTGGGGATGCCGGCGGCGTGGAAGAGGCCGAGCAGCTCGTCGCCCGCGGCGTCACGGCCGACGATGCCGATGGGCAGCACGCGCGCGCCGAGCGCGCGCACGTTGTGGGCGGCGTTGGCGGCGCCGCCCATCAGCACCTCGCGCTCGGTGTACCTCAAAATCAGCACCGGCGCCTCGCGCGAGATGCGGGCGGGCTTGCCGAACAGGTACTCGTCGGTGATGAAATCACCGATCACCACCACCGTGCGGGAGCGGAAGCCATCCACCACCGCGCTCAGCCGCTCTCGAGCGCCCGTCATGCCGGCGGCCCCGCGAGGACCCACTCCACGGCGTCGAGGAGGTCCGCCGCCACGAAGTGCGGTGACACCGGGAAGTGCTCGCGGCGGTGCTCCCATTCCCCGCGGCCGTAGCCGGTGAGCACGAGCACGCCCCGCGCGCCCACGGTGCGGGCGGGCACGAGATCGCTCGCCTTGTCGCCCACCATCGTGGAGGCATGGAGGTCGAGGCTCAGCTCCGCGGCCGCGCGCACGAGGAGGCCGGGCTTCGGCTTGCGGCAGTCGCAGTCCGCTCGGAACGGCGGCTCCCCTTCGCGGGGGTGGTGCGGGCACACGTAGATGCCGTCGAGATGCGCGCCCGCGTCCTTCAGTTGGGAGACGAGCGAGTCGTTGACGGCGTGCAGGACATCTTCCGAGAAGTAGCCGCGAGCGATCCCCGCCTGGTTGGTGACCACGACCGCTGCCACTCCCGCCTCGTTCAGCCGGCGGATCGCCTGCGCGGAGCGCGGCAGGAGACGAAGGCGGGACGGATGGTTCACGTAGCCCACTTCCTCGGTCAGTGTCCCGTCACGATCGATGAAGACCGCAGGCCGAGAAACCACGCCGAAAGTGTAAGCCTGTCATCGGAATACCTCAAGGAAAATGACCTTTTGCGTGTCCGCCCCGATAGAGTTCCTCGAACGCGGCGACCTGCCGGTGGTAGGTGTACGGCGCCGCCGCCGCGCGCGCGGCGACGGCCACCGCTGCGCCGTCGGCGGAGCGGAACCGCTCCAGCGCCGCCGTCAGAGCGCCCGCGTCGTCGGGCGCAATCACGGCGCCGCTGTGCCGGTCGACCACTTCGGATCCACCCGCGCGCGACGTCGTGATGACGGGCAGGCCGGAGGCGAGCGCCTCCAGGTGCACGTTGCCGAAAGGCTCGTAGCGCGTCGGCAGCGCGAGCACGTCGGCGGCCCCGTACCATTCCTCGACTGCGGGCGACGCCGGCAGCCACGTCACCCGCGCCGCCACCGAGCGCCGCTCGGCAAGCGCACGGTAGACGCTCGTGTCGCCCTTGCCGAGCACCACGAGGCGGGCGGAGCGGTCACCGAGGGCGGCGAAGCCCTCGATGGCGACGTCGAGGCCCTTGCGCGCAAAGCCGCTGCCGACGAAGAGCGTGACCCAGGCGTCGGCGTCCACGCCCGCGCGCGCGCGCGTGGACGCGCGCAGCCGCTCGCGATTACGGGGATGAAAACGCTCGAGGTCCACCCCGTTGTAGATGACCGCGATGCGCGAAGGCGCCACGCCGTAGAGCGTCGCGATCTCGTCGCGGCCCACCCGTGCGATGGCGGCGATGCGCGGCGTGGTGGCGAACACGCGCCGCTCCAGCGCGAGCACGACCGCGTGGTGCAGCGACCGCCGCCGCCCGCCGCCCATCGCGTCGAGGTACGCGCGATGGCAGCCCTCGCCTGCCCGGTACACGTCCTGCCCGAGCGTCCGCTCGTGGCTCTGCACGACGTCCCACGCGCGCCGG
>CAYQQT010000540.1:0-3308 GCA_964419375.1 uncultured bacterium | reverse complement strand
TCGTCGTCGTGGGGGGAGGACTCCTGAGAACCGGGTGCGGCCCGGGACCCCTCGAACCTGATTCCGGGTAATGCCGGCGAAGGGAACACGGCGGGCTGGACGTCCTGGCGGCCGCACCCTACGGGGAGCGGTCGCTTTTTGTTTATGAGGATCACGGTGAACGGCAAGGCGATGGAGGTGGCGGACGCGCTCAGCGTGGACGGGCTGCTCACGCATCTCAACGTGGGCCGGCAGTTCACCGCCGTCGCGGTCAACCGCGAGATCACACCCAAAGCGGAGTATGCGTCCGCGACGCTGCGCGACGGCGACAAAGTCGAGATCGTCCGGCCTATGGGGGGCGGATAGCATGATGACTGACACCACTCTCGTCCTGGGCGGCAAGGAGTACACCTCGCGGCTCATCGTGGGTACGGGCAAGTACGCGTCCAACGAAGTCATGCGCGACGCGCACGAGGAGTCGGGCGCCGAGATGATCACGGTGGCGGTGCGGCGCGTGAGCCTGCCCGGCCACGGCGACTCCATCCTCGACTTCATCGACACCAAGCGCTACACGCTGCTGCCCAATACAGCGGGCTGCTACACCGCCGACGAAGCCATCCGCACCGCCTACCTTGCGCGCGAAGCGGGGCTGGGCGACCTCGTGAAGCTGGAAGTCATCGGGGATGCGCGCACGCTCTTCCCGGACGTGCAGGGGCTGCTGGAGGCGACGAAGACGCTGGCGCGCGAAGGCTTCACCGTGATGCCGTACACCAACGACGATCCCGTGATCGCCAAGCGCCTCGAGGAAGCGGGCGCCGCGTGCGTGATGCCGCTGGGGGCGCCCATCGGATCCGGACTCGGCATCCGCAACCCGTACAACATCAAGATCATCCTCGAGACGGTCTCCGTGCCGGTCATCGTGGACGCGGGCGTCGGCACCGCCTCCGACGCCGCCATCGCGATGGAGCTGGGCTGCGACGGCGTGCTGATGAACACGGCCATCGCGAGCGCGAAGGATCCCGTGGCCATGGCGCGCGCCATGCGGCTGGCGGTGGAGGCCGGGCGGCTCGCCTTTCGCGCCGGGCGCATGAGCAAGAAGCTGTACGCGACAGCGTCCTCGCCGCTCGAGGGCCTGCCCGATTGGACGAGCTGAGCCTCTGCCTCGTCACTGACCGCACCCGCACCCGGGGCCGGGATCTCGTGGCGGTGGCGGCCGAGTGCCTGGCGGCCGGGCTGTCCGCCCTCCAGGTGCGCGAGAAGGATCTGGGCGCCGGGGAGCTTGCCGCCCTCTGCCGCCGCCTGCGCGCACTCACGCTCGACGCCGAAGCACTGCTGATCGTCAACGACCGCGTGGACGTCGCGCTCGCGGTGGGCGCCGACGCCGTGCAGCGGACGTCGACCTCCCTGTCCGTGCGCGACATGATCGCCGTCGCCGACAAGCGGCTGCACATCGGCGCCTCCGTGCATGCGCTGCAGGAGGCGATCGACGCCGAGAGCCAGGGCGCGGACTGGGTGGTGTTCGGTCCCGTGTACGACACGCCATCCAAGCGCGCCTACGGCCCTGCGCAGGGGCTGGCGCGCCTGGAAGCGGTGGCGCGCGCGGTGGGCGTGCCCGTGATCGCCATCGGCGGCATCACGCCCGAGCGCGTGGCGGAGGTGCGCGCGGCAGGGGCGGCGGGCGTGGCCGTGATCTCCGCCATCCTCGAGGCCGACTCTCCACGCGACGCGACCTCGCGCTTCCTCGATCAGCTCGCGTGAAGGTCGCCGTCGTCGGCGGCGGCATCATCGGCTGCGCGACGGCCTACGAGCTCGCCAAGGCGGGCTGCGCGGTGACGCTGTTCGAGCGCGCCACTCCGGGTGCCGAAGCTTCCGGCGCGGCGGCGGGCATGCTGGCCCCGCTCGGCGAATCGTCGGAGACGCCGTTCGAGAAGCTGGCGGTGAAGAGCTGGCGCCTGTACCCGGGCGTCGCCGAGGAGCTGCGCGAGCGGACGGGCATCGACGTCGAGTACGTCACGCGTGGCACGATCTACCCCTTCTTCACGGCGGAGGACGTGCGGGCGGCGGAGGCGCGCACGGCGCGGCCGCTGGCACGCGAGCTCGGCATCGAGGCGCTGGACGCCGCCCAGGTGCACGATCGCGAGCCGGCGCTCGCAACCTCCGTGCGGGGCGCGATGTTCGTGCAGGGCGATCACTGGGTGAACAACCAGCGGCTCGTCGTCGCCTACGCGCAGGCGGCGGTGGCCGCGGGCGTGATCATGCGCGCCGGCTGCACGGTGACGCGGGTGGTCGTGGACGAGGGCCGCGCGCGCGGCGTGATCGCGGATGGCGAGCGCTACGACGGCGACGTGGTGCTGCTGGCGGCGGGCGCGTGGACGGGCGACCTCGTCGCCTCCTTCGGCGCGCGGCTGGCGATCGAGCCCAAGCGCGGCCAGATGCTCGCCCTCGCGCACGTGCCGCCGGTGCTCCACCACTGCGTGCACTCGGACGAGGTCTACCTGGTGCCGCGCCCGTCGGGCGAGCTGCTCGTGGGCGCCACCGTGGAGCGCGTCGGCTTCCAGCGCGCCGTCACCGCCGACGGCATCGGCCGCCTCATCGCGGCCGCCCTCGCGCTCGCGCCCGCGCTGGGCGCGCTCCCCATCACGCGCACGTGGTTCGGTTTCCGCCCGTGGGTCTCCGATAGCTTGCCCGTGCTGGGCCCATGGCCTGGGGCGGAGGGCCTCTTCATCGCCACCGCCCATTTCCGCAACGGCATCATGCTGGCGCCCATCACGGCACGGCTGATGACGAACTGGATCACGGGCGCCGGGCCGGGTATGGAAGTACGCGACTTCCTCCCCGACCGCTTCCTCAAGAAGCCGCACTAGCGCGAATCATTCACGAGCGCCGGGCGCACGCCGAAGGCGAGGCCGTTGACCACGGGCCGCCATTGCCTGCGCGCGGGCGGACCGGCTTCGAACCAGCGGTACGTGAACGAGTAATAGACGAGCCCCAGGCTGACGACGCCGGCCGCCTCCACGACATGGTGATAGTCCATGCGCACCCCGGGATAGGTAGAATAGCGCCGGAAAGGAGTCCCCATGACCCTCACTGAGCTCAAGCAGCGCGTGTTCGCCGCCATCGACCGGCGCGCGGACGAGATCGTCGGCCTCGGCGACCGCATCCGCAAGCATCCCGAGCTGGGCTTCAAGGAAGTGAAGACGGCCCGGCTCTTCGAGGACACGCTCGGCGGGCTCGGATTGAAGCCGCGGGCGGGGCTGGCCATGACGGGGGTGCGCGCCGACGCCGTCGGCCGCGCCGGTGCCGGGCCGACCTTCGCGCTCCTCGGCGAG
>CAYQQT010000539.1:0-3325 GCA_964419375.1 uncultured bacterium | reverse complement strand
GCCGCACGCACAGCGACTTCTTCAGCAACGCCGTGCGCCTGCCCTGGGTGCGCCGGGAGGAGGCGGCGATCCGCGCCGACGCCCTCGAGCTGCTGACCTTCCTCGATCTGCAGTCCGTCGCCGACCATCCTGCCGTGGGGCTGCCCTTCGGCACGCTGAAGCGGGTCGAGCTCGCGCGCGCCCTCGCCGGCAAGCCCACGCTGCTGCTGGCGGACGAGCCCGCGGGCGGCCTCAACCACGAAGAGGTGGCCATCCTGGGCCGGCTGTTCCGTAACGTGCGCGACGCGCGCGGCGTGACGGTGCTCCTCGTCGAGCACCACATGGGGCTCGTCATGCCGATTTCCGACCGGGTGGTCGTGCTCGACTTCGGTCGCAAGATCGCGGAGGGCACGCCCGCCGAGATCCAGCGCAATCCCGACGTGATCCGCGCCTACCTCGGCGCCGAAGAGCCGGCGGTAGGCTGATGGCGATCCTCGAGGTGGACGGTCTGCACGCGCAGTACGGGTGGACGAAAGTCCTGCACGGCCTGCAGTTCTCGGTGGAGGAGGGCGGGATCACGACCATCCTCGGCGCCAACGGCGCCGGCAAGACGACCACGCTGCGCGCGGTGTGCGGCATGGTGAAAGCGTCGGCGGGACAGATCCGCTTCGCCGGCCGGCGCATCGACGGCCGCGCCACCGAAGACCTCGTGCGGCTGGGCATCGCCCACGTGCCGGAAGGGCGCGGCACCTTCGTGAACCTCACCGTCGAGGAGAATCTGCGGCTGGGCGCGTACGCCCGCAAGGGGCGCCCCGCCCTCGGCCCCGAGTTCGAGCGCGTCTACCAGTACTTCCCCGTGCTGCGGCAGCGCAGGCAGCAGACGGCGGGCACGCTGTCGGGCGGCGAGCAGCAGATGCTGGCGCTGGCGCGCGGGCTCATGCTGCGGCCGAAGCTGCTCCTGCTCGACGAGCCGTCGCTGGGGCTGGCGCCGCTCGTCGTGCGCGAGATCTTCCGTATCGTGCGCGCCATCAACGCGGAGGAGGGCGTGAGCGTGCTGCTCGTGGAGCAGAACGCTTCGCTGGCGCTCGAGCTGGCCCGGCACGCATACCTGTTGGAGACGGGACGCGTCGTGATGTCGGGGCCGGCGGCGGACCTCAAGAAGGACGACTCGGTGCGCCGCTCCTACCTGGGATACTAGCGCCTCCCATGGATATCTTCGTCCAGCAGGTGATCTCGGGACTGGCCACGGGCGGCATCTATGGCAGCCTCGCGCTCGCGCTGGTCATGATCTACCAGGCCACCGACGTCGTGAACTACGCGCAGGGCGAGATGGCGATGTTCGCGACGTACCTGGCGTGGACGATGATGAACGCCGGGCTGCCGTACTGGGTGGCGTTCTTCGGCACGCTCGTCGTCGCCTTCGTGGGCGGTCTGCTCATCGAGCGCATCATCATCCGGCCCGTGGAGAACGCGCCCGTGCTCTCCATCGTCATCGTCTGCATCGGCCTCCTCGTCATCTTCAACAGCCTCGCGGGCTGGATCTACTCCTACATCCAGAAGCCGTTCCCGAGCCCGTTCCCGGAGGCGCCGATCAAGATCGGCAACATCGTCTTCGGCGCCCACGACGTGGGCGCCCTCGGCGTCACCCTCGTCGTGCTCTTCTTCCTCTACGTCTTCTTCCGCTACACCACGCTCGGCCTCGCCATGCGCGCGGCCGCCCAGAATCCCGCTTCCAGCCGCCTGTGCGGCATCCGGGTGGGCTGGATGCTGGCGCTCGGGTGGGGGCTGGCGGCGCTGGTGGGCGCGGTGGCAGGTATGATGGTGGCGCCCAAGGTCTTTCTGGATCCCAACATGATGGCCGGCATCCTGATCTACGCCTTCGCGTCCGCCACGCTGGGTGGCTTCACGAGCCCCGGCGGCGCCGTCGTGGGCGGCCTCCTCGTCGGCGTCATCGAAAACCTCGTCGGCACGTACGTGAGCTTCATCGGGACCGAACTGAAGCTGACGGTGGCGCTCGCGCTGATCCTCGTCGTTCTCGTCGTCAAGCCGAGCGGCCTCTTCGGGCGGGCCGCGGTGCACCGCGTGT
This sequence comes from uncultured bacterium, assembly GCA_964419375.1. Lineage (GTDB taxonomy): Bacteria > Methylomirabilota > Methylomirabilia > Rokubacteriales > CSP1-6 > JBBDXO01. Next base: position 1,260 of record CAYQQT010000539.1, on the reverse strand, counting down.
GACGCGCCTCTGGAGCCGCGCCGGCATCATCGCCCTCCTCGCGGTCGCCGCCGCCCTGCCGTTCTTCATGAGCAACTTCCGGCTCTTTCAGTTCACGCAGGTCTTCATCTACGCCATCGCGCTCCTCGGGCTCAACATCCTGACCGGCTACAACGGACAGATCTCGCTCGGTCACGGCGCCTTTTACGCGCTGGGGGCGTACACGACCGCCATCATGATCGACCGGTGGGCGGTGCCGTACGGCTGGACGATTCCGGTGGCGGGCATCCTGTGCCTCGTGGTCGGCTTTCTCTTCGGCATCCCCGCCCTGCGGCTGGAGGGTCTCTATCTGGCCCTCGCGACCTTCGCCCTCGCCCTCGCCGTGCCGCAAATCCTGAAATACTTCGAGCACTGGACGGGGGGGTCGCAGGGGATCGTGCTGAGCAAGCCGGAGGCGCCGGCCGGGCTGCCCCTCAACCCGGACCAGTGGCTCTACTTCGTCACGCTCGGCTCGCTCGTCCTCCTGCTCGTCCTCGCCTCCAACCTGCTGCGCGGCCGCACGGGGCGGGCCATCGTGGCCATCCGCGACAATCCCATCGCGGCGCAGGCGATGGGGATCAACAACCCGCTCTACAAGTCGCTCACGTTCGGGCTCAGCGCCGCCTACACCGGTGTGGCGGGCGGCCTCAGCGCACTCGCCATCGCCTTCGTGGCGCCCGACGCCTTCAACGTGTTCCTGTCGATCACGTTCCTGGTGGGCATCGTCATCGGCGGGCTGGCCTCCGTCGGCGGCGCCGTGTTCGGAGCCTTCTTCATCCAGTTCGTGCCCAACTGGGCCCAGGACATCTCGAAGGCGGCGCCGTGGGCGATCTACGGCGTGTTCCTCATCCTCTTCATGTACGCGATGCCGCGCGGCATCGTGGGCTCGCTCAAGCTCGGCTGGCGCCGGCTTGCCCGCGGGGCCTCCGGAACCGGCTCCGCACGCTGAACGTTCGTGGAGGTAAGATCAACCAGTCGTTCCCGGCCATCACCCCCCTAAGGAGGACACCTATGTCGAGGCTCTTCATGCACGCCCTCACCGTCATGCTGGGGCTGGCGCTCGTCGCGCCTGCCATCGCCCAGCAGATACCCGGCGTCACCGCCACCGAGATCAAGATCGGCCACACCAATCCCTACAGCGGCCCCGCGTCGGCGTACGGGACGATCGGCAAGGTGGAAGCCGCCTACTTCAAGAAGATCAACGACGAAGGCGGCATCAACGGCCGCAAGATCAACTTCATC
>CAYQQT010000538.1:1623-3334 GCA_964419375.1 uncultured bacterium | reverse complement strand
GCAGCACGCGTCACAGGGACGACTCGGGGCGCGATCTGATCGTCGCGGCGATCTCACGCCCCATCGCGGCGCCGCGCTCCGCGAACTGGCGACAGAGCCCCGCGTACTGCGAGGGATCGAGCAACGCTTCGACCTGCGCTGGCGTGAGGCGGGCGCTCACGTGCTGGTCGTCAGCCAGCATCTCGCGGAACGGGCGTGATTGCGTGACCGAGGCCTGCGCGGCGTCATAGACGGCGTCGTGCGCGCGCTGCCGTCCGATCTGCTTGCCGAGCTCGAGCATGAGCGCCTCGGCCATGATGAGCCCGCCCGACAGGTCGAGGTTCTCGCGCATGCGCTCGGGGAACACCTGCAGCCCGTCGAACAGCGAGATCATCCGCTGCAGCATGTCGCCCGTGAGCTCGCACGATTGCACGAGCGCGCGGCTCATCATGATGCTGGTCGTGCGGTCGGCCTCGTGCTCCGTCTGCATCGCTTCCAGCGCCAGCGGGACCAGCGCGCGGATCTGCGCCGCGGCGGCGATGATGTCCTGCGATAGCTTCGGATTGCGCTTCTGCGGCATCGTGCTGCTGCCCACGGTGCCCGCCGGCACCGGCTCTTCGACCTCGCCGAACTCCTGCTTCATGAGCGTGTAGATCTCGCGCCCGACCTTGCTGCACGTGGCCGCGAGCATGCCGAGGAGCGTGACGTACTCGCACTGGTGATCGCCGATCGTGCGCGCGGGCACCGGCATCGGGCGCATGCCGAGCCGGGCCGCCATCTTCTCCTGTGTCGCGAGACCGAGCTCGCCGAGCGACGCGAGCGTGCCGGCACCCCCGCCCAGCATCGCCACGAAGACGCGGCCCTCGCATCCACGCAAGCGTTCCACGTGGCGGCCGAGCTCGTCGATCCACACCGCGACCTTGAAGCCGAACGTGGCGGGCACGGCATGCTGGCCGTGCGTGCGTCCCGGGAGCAGGACGTCTTTGGTTCGCTCGGCGAGGTCGGCGAGCGTCGTCAGGATCGTCGCGATCTGGCGCAGGAAGATGTCGTGCGCCCGTCGCACCTGAAGGAGCTGGCCGGTCTGCGTGATGTTCTGGGTCGTCGCGCCCCAGTGCACGTAGCCGCCGGCGCCGCCTTCGCACGCCTTGTCGAGCGCCCAGACCACGGGCACGAGCGGATGACCGGTCTTCGCCAGCCCCGCCCGCACGGCCGCGAGATCCAGGTATTTCAGGTGTGCCTTGCGGACGATCTCGAGGGCGGCGTCGACGGGGATGACGCCGAGCTCGGCCTGTGCCTGCGCGAGCGCCGCTTCCACGTCGAGCCACGACTGGAAGCGCGCGGCCTCGGTGAACAGCGCGCGCACGCCGGGGTCGTCGATGCGGAGAGAGGTCGGCTCTTCAAGCATGGGCGTTCTCTCGCACGTCGCTCATCCGCTGTCAATAACCGGCGTATGAGCGGCCGCTGGAGGACAATTGACGGCCAGGGGACGTCAAGGTTGATGGGAAAGCTCGACGGCAAGGTCGCGCTGATCAGTGGCGGGGCGCGCGGACAGGGAGCGGCGGAAGCGGAGACGTTCGTCAGGGAAGGCGCGAAGGTCGTCTTCGGCGACATCCGTGACGCTGACGGCAAGAACGTGGAGGCGGCCATCCGCGCGTCGGGCGGCGAGGCGACGTACGTGCACCTCGACGTCACCAGCGAAGCGGATTGGAAGAACGCCGTCGAGAGCGCGACG
>CAYQQT010000538.1:0-1523 GCA_964419375.1 uncultured bacterium | reverse complement strand
GCGAAGCCCCCCTCCGAGTCACACGGTCGGGTTGAAGCTCGGACATGGCGGCGAGCCCTCCCTTGCCCGAAAAGTTAGCACGAATCCGGGTATCCTGAGCGGCACTATGAACCTCCTCCAACCGATCGATCGCCAGTTCGTCGTCAAGGGCCTGAAGCTGCACCTGCTCGACTGGGGCGGCGAAGGCCGGACACCCCTGCTCCTGCTGCACGGCTTCACGGGCCACGCGCACGCGTGGGACACGCTGAGCATCGCGCTGCAGCCGCACTTCCACGTGGTGGCGCTCGACCAGCGTGGACACGGCGACAGCGACCCGGCGGATATCTACAATCCGGCGGTCGCGTTCGACGACATCACCGGCGTCATCGACCAGCTCGGGCTCTCCTCGGTGATTCTCGTCGGGCTCTCGATGGGCGGACGCAACGCGATCTACCTCGCGGCCACGCGCCCGGACCTCGTGCAGAAGCTGGTGACCGTCGACATCGGTCCGGAGATCAGCGCGCGCGCCGCCGCGGCGCCGCCCGGCCCGCCCGAGCCCGACACGTGGCAGAGCATCGAGCAGGCGGCGCAGCATCTCTACCGCGGCAATCCGTTCCCCGGCATCCACTACTACCGCTGGGTCGCCTCGACGAGCCTCAGGGCGCGCGCCGACGGCGCGCTCGTGTGGAAGTGGCACCCGAGCATCAAGGAGAAGCGCACCCAGATCGACTTCGACTGGTGGGCGGGGCTGCGCTCGATCACCTGCCCCGCGCTCGTGCTGCGGGGAGAGCAGAGCCACATCCTCGATCGTGACGTCGCCGAGCGCATGGGCAAGGAGTTGCCGAACGGTCGCTTCGTCGAGATCCCTCGTGCGGTCCACACGCTGCACGAGGACAATCCCGACGCGGTCGTCGCGGCCCTGAAGGACTTCCTCGAGTTCTGAGCGCGGGATGACGTCGCCCGGCGTTCATCTGATCGGCAGCGTTCCGCTCGACGACGCGGAGGCTGTCTTCCGCACCGTCGCCGGGGCGCTCGGCCCCTCCCTGCGCCGCCTCCCCGACGGCGAGACGGGCGAGCGCCGGCGGTGGATCTGGTTCCAGCGGCAGATGCTCGAGCGCCACCCGTCGATCGAAGTCGATCCCACGGTGCCGCTCTTCACGCTGCGCCAGTGGGACGGCAAGATCCTGCGCGAGACGCCGCTGCTCCGCTTCCGCCAGGGCGTTGATCCGGGCCTCGTCGTGTTCGAGACCGGCTACGCCTCGGCCGCGCGCACATCCTTCGAGACGTTCGGCCGATTGCAGGGCGCGGGCGTGATTCCCGCCGGCGTGCGATTTCAGGTCTGCCTGCCCACGCCGATGGCGAGCGCCTACATGTACGTGAGCCCGAGCGCGCGCGAGGCCTACATCGCCGCGTACGAGCGGTCGCTCCGCCGCGCGCTGAACGAGGTTGCCGCGTCGATTCCCGCCACGCGGCTCGCGATCCAGTGGGACGTCTGCCAGGAGGTTCTCATCTACGAGAACTTCTTCGCCGACCGTCCCGCCGAC
>CAYQQT010000537.1:0-3337 GCA_964419375.1 uncultured bacterium | reverse complement strand
AGAAGGCAGTCACATGATCCTTCGGCGCGATCAACCCTTCACCCAGGTCGTGGTTCCTGACCACAAAGAGCTCGACAGAGGCACGCTCCGCGCGATTCTCAAACAGGCCGGGATCGAGGTCCTCGAATTCATAGCATTGCTGTGACCCGTGGGCTGCCGCGCCGCGCTAGAACAGCGGCGCCGCGACGCGCAGCGCGGCCATGACGACCGCCTTCGGGTACAGGCCGAGCGCCACCACCCCCACCGCGCAGATGAGGACGGCCCACGCCAGCGCGGGCGCCACGACGACGCGCTCGGGGCGAACCGGCGGCTCGATGTACATGCGCTTGGCGATGACGAGGTAATAGAAGAGCGCGACCACGGTGAGGATGGCGCCCACGAGCACGAGCCAGTAGAGGCCGCGCTCGGCCGCCGCCCAGAAGACGTAGAGCTTGGCCCAGAAGCCGGCGACGAACGGGATGCCGCCGAGCGAGAGCAGGAAGAGCAGCATGGCGAGCGCGAGCAGCGGCGAGCGCTGCGCGAGGCCGCGGAAGGCGGCGGTGCTCTCCGAGCCTTCCGAGCGCGACACCGCTTCCACCACGAGAAAGGCACCCATGTTGCCGAAGACGTAGGCGACCAGGTAGAAGAGCACCATCGCGGTGCCGGAGGCGGAGGCGGCCGTGAATCCCACCAGCATGTAGCCGATCTGCGCGATGCCGGAGTACGCCAGCAGCCGCTTGGCGTTCTGCTGCGGCAGGGCCATGAGGTTGCCCGCGAGCATGGTGAGGACCGCGAAGCCGGCCGCGATGGGGATCCATGCGCCCGCGTGGCCCCCCGCGCCCTCGAAGTAGACGCGAAAGAGCGCCACGAAGCCCGCCGCCTTGGGCGCCACGCTCAGCCACGCCACGAACGGCGTGGAGGCCGCCTCGTACGTGTCGGGCACCCACATGTGGAACGGGAAGGCGGCGATCTTGAAGGCGAGGCCCGCGAAGACCGCCAGCAGGCCCAGGCTCAGCAGCGGGTCGCCGATCCCCGCCCGCGCGATGGTGGCGAGGTCGGTGCTGCCGGTGGCGCCGTACATGAAGGAGAGGCCGTAGGCCATCACCGCCGAGGAGACGGATCCCACGAGGAAGAACTTCAGCGACGCCTCCACCGCTTTCGCCTGCCGCTTGAGGAATCCGGCGAGCAGGTAGAGCGGGATCGACATCAGCTCGAAGGCGAGAAAGAGAAGGATCAGGTCCCGCGCGGACGCGAGCACGAGCATACCGAGGAGGGAGGCGAGGACGAGCAGGTGGTACTCCGCGGCGCGGCGGGCGAAGGCGCGCTCGGGCAGCGACAGGCTCGCGAGCAGTCCGATGAAGGTGGCGACGAGGAAGAGCCGCTTGGCGAAGACGGCGAGGCCGTCCTGCACGAACATGCCCCCCATCGCGGGCGCGGCCGGGGCCAGGAAGAGCGCGACCCCGCTGAGCACGAGCACGCCCGCGGTGGACAGCCAGGCGAGGGCGCGGCGCTCCTCGCCGCGCATCACGAGGTTGACGAGGAAGACGATCAGCATGAGGGCGCCGAGACCGATCTCGAGGGTGAAGGGTACGAGCGCGATCACGGCGAGGGAAACCGCGAGAGCAGCGGCACGGTGGCGGTGTCGACGGGCACGAGGGCGAAGCCGGGTGCCATGCCGAAGGCGATGATCACGGCCACGAGGAGGACGATGGCGACCCACTCCGGGCCGCGCGCGTCTTCGAGGTGCTGGAAGTGCGGTGACGGCGGTCCCCAGAAGATCTGCTTGGTGATGCGCAGGACGTAGACCGCGGTGAGGAACGTGCCCGCCACCGCGGGCAGGAGCCACCAGCGATGCGGCGAGCGCCACGCCCCCATGAAGATCAGGATCTCGGCCACGAAGCCCGAGGTGGCGGGCAGCCCCAGCGAGGAGAGGCCGCCGATGGTGAAGGCGGTGGCGATGCCGGGCATGGCGCGGCCGAAGCCGCCCATCTTGAAGATCTCGCGCGAGTGCGTCTTCTCGTAGACGAGCCCCACGAGGGCGAAGAAGAGGCCCGTCATGACGCCGTGGGCAAACATCTGGAAGACGGAGCCGTTGAGGCCGGCCTCGGTGAGGGTGGCGGCGCCGAGCATGACGAGGCCCATGTGCGACACGGAGGAGTACGCGATGACGTACTTGAGGTCCACCTGCGCCATCGCCGACAGCGCGCCGTACACGACGTTGATGCAGGCGATGCCGCCCACCAGCCACGCCAGGTCCGCGGCGCCCTCGGGCAGCAGCCCCATGCCCACGCGCACCACGCCGTAGGCGCCGAGCTTCATGAGCACGCCCGCGTGGAGCATGGAGACGGCGGTGGGCGCGGAGGCGTGCCCGTCCGGCGACCACGTGTGCAGCGGCCAGATGCCGGCGAGGATGCCGAAGCCGATGTAGAAGGCGAGGAAGGCCCAGCGCTGCAGCGTGGGGTCGAAGGTGACCGCCTCGAGGTCGAGGAACGAAAAGGACGCCGTGCCGCCGTTGACGTAGAGCGCGAAGATGCCGACGAGGATGAAGGCGGACCCGAAGAGCAGGTACAGGGTCAGCTTCATCGCCGCATATTCCTTGGTGCCCACGCCCGTCTCGCGGAACGACCACGCGAAGATGCCGCGCGGGCGCACCTCTCCGCTGGAGCCCCAGATGCCGATGAGCAGGTACATCGGCAGCACCGCCAGCTCGTAGAACAGGAAGAGGACGAAGAGATCGAGGGACACGAACACGCCGTAGACGCCGGTGACGAGGGCGAGCAGCAGCGCGTAGAACTCCTGGCTGCGCGTGGCCACCGTCCACGAGGCGAACACGCCCGCGATGATGATGATCGACGTCAGCAGCACCATCAACAGGCTGATGCCGTCCACCCCCACCTCGTACGCGATGCCCAGCGGCGGCACCAGCGGCACCTTCTCGTAGAACTGGAAGCCCGCCGCCTCGCGGTCGTACGCGACGTAGATGAACACGGACAGCACCGCCGACACCGTGGTGGTGACAAGCGCGATCAGCCGCACCGCGAGCGGCCGGTGCCGCGCCGTGAACATGATCAGCACCGCCCCCACGAACGGCATCCACGTAATGATCGACAGCACCGGAAACGGAATCACGACCGTGCCCCGAGGGGAGAGGGAGCGAGGAGTCGCACGCCAGCCGTCATCACTGACACCCGTGGCCGGGGCGACGAGAATGGTGCAGATGCGAGGCGGCGAGGAAGAGAGGAGTGAGGCGTAGCCCGGCTACGCCGCAGCGACGAACGACGAGCCAACGAAGCAGATGCGCCGTTATCGTCGGCCCCGCCGCTCAGTGCCATAGCCACTGGGCACAGATCATGAGTGC
>CAYQQT010000536.1:0-3339 GCA_964419375.1 uncultured bacterium | reverse complement strand
GTCACGCCGGCGTTCGCGCAGACGGAGGTGTGGAACCACAACATCTTCGGCCCGCCCCGCGCGGTCACGGCCGGCATCGAAGCGATCGCGGAGTTCTACAAGAAGGAATCGAACGGCGCCTTCGAGATCAAGATCGCCTACGGCGCCGCCCTCGGGCCGGAACGGCAGGCGCCGGAGTCCATCAAGACGCGCGGCTATGAAGGCGCACAGATGTGCGCCGGCTACTACCCGAACAAGTTTCCGCTGCTGGCCGCGATGGAGCTGCCCTTCCTGGCGCCCCGGCGCACGGAAGATCGCGCCAAGGTGGACCACGCCTTCCTGAACCACCCGCTGATCGTCAAGGAAATGGCCGAGCGCTGGAACATCAAGTATCTCGGGCCGACCTTCCTGCCCCCCTACGAGTTCATGGGCAACAAGCGGATCGCGACCGTCAACGACATGAAGGGCGTGAAGATGCGCATCTCCGGTCTGAACGCCAAGGCGCTGCAGGCCTTCGGCGCGGTGCCGACGATGGTGACGGCGCCCGAGGGGTACACCGCGTTGGAGCGCGGCACCATCGACAGCTTCGGATTTCCATATGCGTACACCTTCGGCGCCTACAAGATGTACGAGGTCTCGAAGTACGTGACCGAAGGCATGGCCATGAGCGGCTTTATGTGCTTCCAGGGCGTGGGCCTGGACGCGTGGAAGAAGCTGCCCGCCGCCCTGCAGGCGAAGCTGCCGCAAGCCCAGGAGCTGGCGACAGCCGCGTTGCTCAAGGCCTACAAGGACGCCGACGAGAAGTGGATCCCGGTCTTCAAGCAGAAGCTCGAAGTGACTCCGTTCCCCGAGGCGGAGCGCGCCAAGCTGGCCGAGGGCGCCCACCAGATCTGGGAGGAGTGGGTGAAGGAGCAGGAGGCCGCCGGCCGCCCCGGGCGGGAGATCTTGAACTTCATCAAGTCGGAAGTGGCGAAGTACAAGTGATCTAGCCCGAGGGGCTGGACGTGTACGAGCTCGGCATTCTCGCGGTGATCGTCGGCGTCATGATGGTCGTGACGGCGGCGACCGCCGCCTTCGTCGGTCCTGCATTGCGGCTCCTCGAATACGTGCTGCTCTGCGGCTCCATCGTGGTCATCCTGGTCGTGATGCTCTTCATCGGGGCCGAGGTCGTGATGCGCTATGCCTTCAATGCGCCCATTCAGGGGCATCTCGAAGGCTCGGAGCTGCTGCTGCCGATCATCGTCTTTTTGGCGCTGTCCTACACGCAGGCGACGCACGGACATGTCGGCATGGATCTGGTGCTGGACGCGCTGGCGCCCGCGGCGCGGCGCTATGCCACGATGGGGACGCTGCTGATCAGCATCCTGCTCTGCTCCGTCCTCGCCTACTTCAGCTTCAAGCACGCGTACCAGCTCTGGGCGTACGACGACGTCACCATGACGCCGCCGTACTTTCCCACGTGGCCGTCGGGGGCGGCGATCACGCTGGGGTATGCCCTGATCTCGATCAGGATGTATCTGCAACTTCTGAACATTGCCGATCCCGGGCGGTTCCCCGCGCACGCGCCCGTGGGCGGCGACCTGCACGTCGAGTAGGGAAGGCCGCCGTGGAACCGGTGTCGCTCGGGATCCTCTCGCTCGCGGCCCTCACGCTGCTCCTGTTCTCGGGCGTGCGGATCGCCTTCGCCACCGCCCTGTGCGGGTTCCTGGGGCTCTGGATGTTGCGCGGCTACGATCCGGCCGCGGCGCTGTCGGCCACGTCCATCATCGGCCACCTCACGAACTACAACCTGCTGGTCCTGCCGCTCTTCATCCTGATGGGCTTCTTCGCCTATTACGCCGGCATTACGCGCGACCTCTACTGGGCGGCGCGGCAATGGTTCGGTCATCTACCCGGCGGTCTTGCTATCGCGACGATCCTGGGCTCGGCCGGCTTCGCGGCCGCCTGCGGCGCCTCGACGGCCTCGGCGGCGGTGATGGGCCGCGTCGCCCTGCCGGAGCTCAAGAAGTACGGCTACGACGACAAGGTCTCCACCGGCTGCGTCGCCGCCGGCGGCACCATGGCGACGATGATTCCGCCCTCGGTGCTGATGGTCGTCTACGGCTTCATCGCCGAAGAGTCGATCGGCGCCCTGCTCCTGGCCGGCATCCTGCCGGGGCTCCTGGAAGCGGTGAGCTACTCGATCATGCTGCTCGTGCGCTTCCGTCTCAATCCCGCGCTGGGACCGCCGATCCACGGCATCACGTGGCCCGATCGCTTCCGGTCCCTGAAGGGTGTCTGGGGCTTGATCGTCCTCATCGTGCTCGTGATGGGGAGCATCTACAGCGGCGTAGCGACGCCGACCGAGGCGGCCGGCATCGGCGCGTTGGGCGCGCTCGCGATGGCCCTGCCGCGGCTCACGGGGCGGAAGTTCTGGGGGGCCATGGTCGAAACCGCGAGAGCCTCGTCCCTGATCTTCGCCATCGTCGCCGGCGTGCTGATCTACGTCCACTTCCTCGGCTTCACCGGCATGCCCGGCGCGGTGGCGGGCTTCATCGCGACGCTCGACGCGCCGCCCATGGTGGTGCTGATCGCCATCCTGGCGCTCTATCTCGTCCTGGGCATGTTCCTGGATGGGATCGGCATGATCCTGTTGACGGTGCCGATCCTCCTGCCGACGATCCACCATCTGGGAATTCACCCCATCGTCTTCGGCGTCCTCGTCATCCGCATGGTCGAGATCGGCCTCATCACGCCGCCGGTCGGCCTCAACGTGTACGTGCTGAGAGGCGTCGCCCCGAACGTCAGCATGGGCGACATGTTCCGCGGGTGCGGCTGGTTCGTCCTCGTCGACCTCATCAACGTCGGGATCCTGCTCGCGTTCCCGCAGATCATCCTGCTGATTCCCCAGACCATGATCCGGTAGCGCCCCTGGCGAAGGTGCTACGGCGGCCGGAGTGGACTACACTGCCGGGCGTGTACCAGAGACGCGCCGACGGCAGTGGCTGCGGCCCGGGACGACGCCTCACCCCCGTGTCGCTCGCGGCCGGGCTGCTGGTCGCCGCCTCGGCTCTGACGGGCTGTGGCGAGCGGTCCGGGACGGTCGAGGCCAAGAGCCAGGCCACGCCGGCTCTGGCCGTCACCGTGGCCCCCGTCGAGGTCCGCGCCGTCCAGAGGACGGTGGACGCGACAGGCAGCCTGCTCGCCTGGCAGGAAGTGATCCTCAACACCGCCGTCCGGGGCACCGTCGCGCGGCTTCTCGTCGACCTCGGCGACCGCGTCGAGGCGGGCCAGCTGATCGCACAGCTCGACCCGCGCGAGCTGGCCCTGGGCGTCGAGCAGGCCGACGCCGGGGTGGGCGCGGCCCGCGACGGGCTGGTG
>CAYQQT010000535.1:0-3342 GCA_964419375.1 uncultured bacterium | reverse complement strand
AGCGCTAGCAGGGCGCTGAAAAACGCCCATCTCCGTCGTTGGCTCGTCGCTCGCTCCCTGCGACGTAGGCGGCCTACGTCTCAGTCGCGAGCTCCTCGCCGCCTAGGATCTGGGCATTTTTAAGCGCCCTGCGCGTTTTTCAGCAGCCTCCTTTCCGTGGCGGTTTCCCGCTTGAGCGCCATCGTCTGCCCTTTCTGTCCATGTCCGCGCCTTCCATGACGTCGATCCTCGATGTGCGGAGCTATCCGGAGGCGATCCGGACGTTTCGGTGGGAATCATTATGGGAGCTGTTCGAGGGCGACCGTGCGCGGCTGAACCTCGCCACGGAGTGTGTCGATCGGCATCCCGCTTCTTCGGTGGCGCTGCGGGTGCAGTTCGAGGATGGGCGGCGGGAGGAGTATTCGTTCGGCGATCTCTCGGCGTGGTCGTCGCGCTTCGCGCGGTTTCTCGAAGCGGAGGGTGTGGAGCGGGGTGACGGGGTGGCGGTGATGCTGGAGCCGTCACTGGAGTTTTATGGTGCGGTGTTCGGCACGCTGAAGCGGGGGGCGGTGGCGGTGCCGCTCTTCACGCTGCTGGGACCGGACGGCGTGGCGCTTCGTGTCGACGATTGCCGGCCCCGCCTGCTCGTCGTGGCGTCGGACGGCGAGCGATGGCAGCGACGCTTTCCGCACCTGCGCGTGGTCACCATCGACGACGGTTTCCTTCGCCGCCTCGCGGCGGAAGAGGCCCGCTACGTGCCGGCGACGGCGGCGGACGACCTCGCCGTGCTGCAGTACACGTCGGGCACCACGCGCGGCCTGCCGGAGGCGGTGCGCCACACGCACCGCTCCGTGGTCACGCTCATGGTGGCCGCGCTCTACGGCGTGGGGCTGCGCGCGGGCGACCGGTACTTCTGCCCGTCGTCACCCGCGTGGGGTCACGGCCTCTGGCACGGCACCATCGCGCCCCTCGCCCTCGGCATCGCGGTGGGCGCGTACTCGGGAAAGTTCCAGGCCGCTCACCTGCTGCAGGCGCTGGAGCGCTTCGAGATCACCAACCTGGCGGCGGCGCCCACCGTCTATCGCCTGCTGCGAAACTCCGGCCTCGTGGAGCGCCACCAGCTGCGCATCGAGAAGCTGTCGTTCACGGGAGAGCCGATGGACTCGAGCACGCGCCAGTTCGTCGAGCGCGCCTTCAAGGTCACGCCGTGCAGCATGTACGGCAGCACGGAGGTGGGGGTGATCCTCGTCAACTACCCCGGCTTCTCCGGCTACGCGGTAGGCGCGGGCGCGCTCGGCAAGCCCGCTCCCGGCTGGGAGGTCGCCATCCTCGACGAGGCGGGGGTGCCCATCGTGGCACCGAACACCGAGGGGGAGATCGCCGTGAAGCGCCGAGGGGGTTGGTTCCAGATAAAAGACCGCGGGCACGTGGACGCCGACGGCTACTTTCACCACAGCGGGCGCTCCGACGACGCCATCATCTCGGCGGGGTGGACGATGAGCGCCGTGGAGATCGAGGACGCGCTCCTCGCGCATCCCCAGGTGCGGGAAGCGGCGGTGGTGGGCGTGGCCGACGCGGTGCGTGGCCAGATCCCGCGCGCCTACCTCGTGGCGGAGCGGCGCGACGCCGCCTTCGCGGCCGAGCTCCAGGACTTCGTGAAGACGCGCCTGAGCCTGCACGAGTACCCGCGCAGCGTGCAGTTCGTGGACGAGCTGCCGCGCACGCCCGCGGGCAAGATCAACCGCAAAGCGCTGCGTGAGCGCGCACAGGAGACCCCGTGAGCTTTCCGACCATCACCGACGACGGCCTCGCCGCCCTGCGCGCGCTCGTCGGCAAGGAGATCCGCCGCCCGGAGCCGTACATCGAAGTGGCCACGCGCGATGCCATCCGCCACTGGGCGCACGGCATCGGCGACCGCAACCCGTTCTGGGCCGCGCAGCGCGCGGCGCCCCCGACGATCCTGTTCGCGATGGACCGCCTCGTCTCCGGCTACGTGGGCGGCCTGCCCGGCATCCACGCCATGTACGCGGGCACCGACTTCCGCTGGCAGCGGCCGATCCCGGAAGGCACGCGGCTCGTGGGCCGCACCATCCTGCTCGACCTCGAGGACAAGGCGTCGAGCTTCGCGAAGCGGGCCATCAAGCAGACGTACCGCACGACGTTCGTGGACGACGCGGGCGGCGTGGTGTGCGAGGCCGACTCGTGGTGCTTCCGCACGGAGCGCGACGCCGCGCGCGAGCGCAAGAAGTATCCGCCCCTGGAGCCGCACCGCTACAGCGCGGAGGCGATCGAGCGCATCCGCCGGGAATACGAGACCGAGGAGATCCGCGGCGCCACCCCGCGCTACTGGGAGGACGTCGCCGTGGGCGATCGTCTTCCTGAGGTCGTCAAGGGCCCCCTCACGGTGACCTCGATCATCGCCTTCGTGCAGGGCTGGGGCAGCCTCTACGTGCGCGCGCACGGCCTCGCCTTCGATCTCTTCGCGCGCCATCCCGCGCTCGCCATTCCCAACGCGTTCGGAGTGCCGGAGCCGCCGGAGCGGGTGCACTGGGACGAATCGCTCGCCCGCGCCGTGGGCGTGCCGGCCCCGTACGACTATGGCCCCGAGCGCGTGGCGTGGCTCGGCCATCTCGTGACGAACTGGATGGGCGACACCGGCTTCCTCGCGCGCCTCAACGCGCAGGTGCGCCGCCACAACCTGATCGGCGATACCACGTGGTGCCGGGGCACGGTGAGCGCGAAGTCCGCCGAGCGGAGCGAGGTGACGCTCGACCTCACCGCGGTCAATCAGCGTGACGAGCAGATCGCGCTCGGCCAGGCCGTGGTCGTGCTGCCCCGCCGCGTCAGCGGGGCGCGTACATGATGAGGGCGATGCCCGCCAGGCACACCGCGCCGCCGATGAGGTCGAAGCGGTCCGGGGCGACACCGTCCACGAGGCCGCCCCACGCCAGCGAGAGCACGACGAACACACCGCCGTAGGCGGCGTACACACGCCCAAAGGACGCGGGCTGGTACGTGGGAATCACCCCGTAGACCACGAGGAGTGCTCCGCCCAGAATGCCGGCCGCGAGCGCGGCGCCGTTGCGCCACCACTGCCACATCAGGTAGCCCCCACCGATCTCGCACAGCCCGGCGAGCACGAACAACAGGACCGACTGCAGCACGGGTGTCATTGGTAGGTGGCCTCCTGTGGTCTGACGGCAATCAGCGTGACTCTGTTGAAGCATGGGGGGCCTCGAAGGGCCCCCCATGTCCCCCCGCGGCTGTCTTACGTCCGGCTGTCTTAGAGGCCCGGCTGTCTTGCGCGCGGCTGTCTCGCGCCCGGCTGTCTCGCGCCCGGCAGCTCGATGACCTCGCCGCCGC
>CAYQQT010000534.1:0-3350 GCA_964419375.1 uncultured bacterium | reverse complement strand
CTAGGCCCCCATCTAAACTACCCCTCGGGCGTGGTCACCCGCGAACGGCGCACCCGCGCCTGCACCTCGCGCACCACGTCCCTCTCCAGCTCCACCTCGACCTCGTGCTGCTCGACGTCCCACGACCCCACCGTCGCCAGCCAACCGAACATCGTGCGGTCGTGCACGGCGGAGCGTTTTCCCCGGTACATCAGCGTGCGGCGCTCCGGCCTCTCGAGGCTTTCCCACTGCTCGGGGTCGGGGCCGCACAGGCGCAGCACCTCGTCGTACGTGGTCTGGCCGGGCACGAGGCGGGCGACGGTCTCGCGAGACAGGATCACGCCGGTGTCGCGCGGGCGCCGGCTCTTGCCGCGCGGTAGGAACTCCAGGCGTCCGGCGTAGCGCCTGCCCATGCGCTCGGTGGTGACGCGGATGAGCACGCCCGCCACGTTGCCGAGCGCGAAGATGAGCAGGGGAACGAGGATGGGCGCCCACGACTGCAGGCGGCTGAAATAGCCGAACTGGACGGTGAGGACCTGCGGCGTGATGCCCTCCGAGCGGTCGAGGAACATGGAGACGACTTCCGTCGACTCCTGCGTCTGGCTCACGCGCCGGCTCGCTGAGGGCGGGAAGATCTCGTCGATCTTGAGCCGATCGGATTTGCTGAACCTCACCGTGATGTCGGACGGGTCGTCGGCGAGCTTGATCACCCGGTCGCGATGCTCGAAGTACACGGGGTACATGGGGCGCTGCCGCACGTTGTAGAAGCCGATCGACAGTATGTGCCGGTGTCCCCAGAAGACCTGCTCCAGCCAGCTCGCGCGCGTTTCCCGGATGACGCCGTCGAGCGTCATCTTGAGGTTCATCTCCAGCGTGCGATTCACCATCTTCGGCGTCCACGGAATGCGCAGATACGTCGCGGGCGCGGTGAGCCCGTTCGGACCGCCCGACCGCACGAAGGTGACGAAGGGCGCGCCGCCGGGCTCGGGCGTCGGCGCCGGGTCACCCCGCTTTCGATAGAGATTGCGGGTGGTGAGCACGGCGCGCCCTTCCGCCACCACGTCGAACCCGCGCGCCTGCACGTAGCGCGCGAGCGTCGGATCGGCGGCGGCACCGCGCTCGCCCGTGATGGCGCCCGGCCACAGCAAGTAGAGGTCTTGCCCGATGTCGGCGGAGCGCCCGGCGGGAACGACGAGGCTGAAGACGATATCCACGGGCATGGGCCCGAGCGCCGGCGTCACCGTGCCCCGGATAGAGAGCGGACCGATCGTGAAATCGGGATGGGGCTCGGAGGCCAGGAAGACCTGGGCGGCGGCGGCCGCCGGCGCCGCCACCACGAGCGCGACGGCGAGGGCCGCGCGCCAGCCCGCACGTCGAGACGGCCTCACATGCGCACGGGGGCGAACTCTTTCGCGACGTGCTCTTCGAGGGGCAGCCGCTTCTTGATCAGGCCGTGCTCGAGGAGGGTGTCCTGCATCGTCTTGAGCGCTTCGATGCTGACGGTGCCGTCGTGGGAGAGCAGGGGCCCGGAGATCTTGTGGGCGCCCAGCACGGCCTCGGGGCTCCAGCCGATCTTCTTGGCGATGAGATCGGCCGCCTCGTTCGGCTGGTCTTTCATGAAGCGCAACGCCTGGAAGATCGCCCTCATGCTCTTGCGGATGGCTTCGGCGTGCCTGCGGATGCCGTCCTCGGAGACGTACTGGATCTGGCTGATCCAGTTCGGCGTCACGGTATCCAGGCGCGTGAGCACGCGCGACTTGCCCGCGAGCTGCGTAACGGCGCCACCGTCGCCCCACACGAAGGCGTGGATCTCCTTGCGCGACAGCGCCGCCAGCTGGGCATCGAGCCCGCCGAGGCCGACGATTTTCACGTCCTTGTCCGGGTCCCACCCCTGGTGGCGCGCGAAAAGACGGGCGAAGATCCAGGTGGTGGCACCTACAGATGTGACGCCGATCGCCTTGCCCTTCAGCTCGGCGGCGGTCTTGACATCGGGGGCGACGTTGAGCGTGAAGTGGTTGCCCTCGGTGTGCGTGGCCACCATCTTGAGCGGCATGCCCGCCTCGCGGAAGACGAGGATGTCGGTGCTGCCCGCGGCGCCGAGAAGCACCTCGCCCGCGATCACCGCCTTCACAAGGTTGGGACCCCCGCGGAAGGGCACGAACTCGACGTCGAGGGCCTGCTGCTTGAAGAAGCCCTTTTCCACGGCGAGGAGGAAGGGGCCGGCGAGGGAGTAGTCGCCGAGGACGGCCGTGCCCAGCTTCACCGCCGTCTGCGCGCGGACGATGGCGGGAAGGAGAGGGCCGGTCATGGCCGCCGCCGCGGAGCCGACTTTCAGGAAATGCCGGCGGGTCAATCGCACCATGTGATCTCCTTCACGCGCCCGTCGCCGCCGGGCGCCGCTTGACATCATTCCGTTCTTTCCCTACTTTGGGCCGCACTTCCCCATGCCTAACCGCAGTTGCAGCCTGAGCGATCGTACAACCTCACCGCCTCGATCGACAAACGGCGCGAGCCCGGCCGCGGCCTGACATGACCGGCCCCCCCGTGATCTACGACGTGAAGGACGGCGTGGCGACGATCACGCTCAACCGCCCCGCCGTGCTCAACGCCCTCACCACGGAGCTCGCGGCCATGCTCGCCGAGCATGTGGACGCGGCCGCGCGCGACTCCGCCGTGCTGCTCGTCGTCGTGCGCGGCGTGGGGCGCGCCTTCTGCTCGGGGATGGACCGCACCGCCCTCGCGGGCGGCTCCATTGGCGAGCCCTTCTACCGGCACTGGATCCGCGCGCTCAACGGCCTGGAGGACATGCCGAAGATCAGCCTCGCCGTGCTGCACGGCTACTCGATCGGCGGCGGGCTGCAGCTGGCCCTCGGGTGCGATCTGCGGCTGTCCACCGTCGACGCCGTGCTGGGCCTGGGCGCCACGCGCCACGGCATCATCCCCGACGGCGCCGTCCTGCGCCTGGCACGGGTGGTCGGCATCGGGCGCGCCAAGGAGTTGGCGCTGCTCAACGACGACATCACGCCCGCGGAGGCGCGCGGCATGGGCCTCGTGAACTGGGTGTGCGCGCCCGCCGAGCTGGACTCGACGCTGCAGACGCTCGTGGGCAAGGTGCGCAACGCCGCCCCCA
The DNA here is from genome assembly GCA_964419375.1 of uncultured bacterium. Classification (GTDB taxonomy): domain Bacteria; phylum Methylomirabilota; class Methylomirabilia; order Rokubacteriales; family CSP1-6; genus JBBDXO01. Next base: position 241 of record CAYQQT010000534.1, on the reverse strand, counting down.
CCGCCACCGCGCACACCAAGCGGCTGCTGCACGCCTCCTTCCACCTGGACCCGCGCGCTGCCGTCGAAGAGGTGGTGCGCGCGCAGAACGACTGCATGGCGTCGTGGGAGACGGCCGAGGCCAACCGCGCCTGGACGGAGAAGCGCGAGGCCGTCTTCCACCCGCCGCCGGAGCGTCAGTGAGCCTGCGCGTGATCGAGGAGCGCCACGGCTTTGCCGGGGCGCGACGAGCGTCGGGGGGG
>CAYQQT010000533.1:0-3356 GCA_964419375.1 uncultured bacterium | reverse complement strand
ACGTCGGACCCCGCGTTGAACGAGTTGTCAGTCGACAGATAGAAGGCCACCTTGAACGAGCCCACGGCCACCGGCCCGTTCTGCACCGTGTTCGTGACCGCGATCGTCCCGCCCGGCGAGGCCGCACCCCCCGCCGAGGCAGAAGACGGGAATGACGACGAAGAGGTCAGCCATCGAGCGGTCTGCCGCCCGCGCGCGTTCCCAGCCACTCGCCCACGAGCGTCTGTGGCAGGTGCAGGCGGTCGAAGACCCGCGCCACAGTGTGGTTGACGATGTCGTCGAGGTCCTTGGGCCGATTGTAGAAGGCCGGCACCGGGGGCAGGATGACGGCGCCCATCTCCGCGAGCGATACCATGCACCGCAGATGGCCGAGGTGCAGCGGTGTCTCGCGTACGAGCATGATGAGGGGCCGCCCCTCCTTGAGCGTGACGTCCGCCGCCCGCGCGATGAGCGTGTCCGAATGACAGGAGGCGATGGCGGCGGCGGTCTTGATGGAGCAGGGGGCGATCACCATGCCCGCTGTGCGAAAGGAGCCTGACGCGATGGAGGCTCCGATGTCCTTGTTGTCGTAGCGGTGGTGCGCGAGCGCTTCGACGGCGGCCACCGTGTGGTCCGTCTCCTCGACGATCGTGCGCTTGGCGGGATTGGAGACCACGAGGTGCGTCTCCAGCTCGGCGCTGACGCGCAGCATCTCCAGGAGCCGGATACCGTAGATCGACCCCGTCGCCCCCGTGATGGCCACCACGAGCCGCTTCACAGCCGGAACCTCTTCTTGTAGACCTCTTCCCGCGTCTTCTGATAGAGGACCTGCCACTCGTGGCTGCCCTCCGGCATGGGGCGCGCGTAGGTCGACAGCGTGCGGCGCACCTCGGAGTCGATCGTCTCCTCGAGCTTCGATTCGTCGGTGAGCGCGCGCATGATCTCCGTGCGCACCTCGTCGGGGGTCTTGATGTGCACGCCCGGCGTGGCGCTGAGCTCCTTGAGGATCGAATCGGCGAGGTAGAAGATCCGGTCTCGGCTCATCCGCATCAGAGGATGAACCCCCGCTCGCGCGCCATCTTCTCCTTCACCTTGCCGAGAAGGGCCCGGTAGTCGGCGGCCGAGTCCTTGATCATCTTGGCGTTGTCGAGCAGCAGCTTGCGCGCATCCGCCTCGAGGCGCTCCTCGGCCGCGATGTTGTCGCTCACCACACGGCGCACGGCCGTCCTGGCGGCGGCCTCGTCCCGGATCTCCGCCGCTTTGGTGTCGACCATCTTGCGCGCGGTCAAGCGCTTGACGACGGCATCGGCCATCCGCTGTGCGATCTCGGCACGCCTGGACATGGACGGACAAGACTATACGGCCATGGTTGAGGGAGTCAAGGAAGCGCCGGGAGCACCACCGCCATCCGCGTGCCGTGCGCGGGCTGACTCTGGGCGCGGATGCTGCCGCCGTGCGCCTCCACCAACGACTTCACGACCGCCAGCCCGATGCCGGCGCCCCGGGCGGCGGCGGCGGCGCCGGGCGCACGGTAGTACGGCTCGAAGATGCGCGCCAGCTCGCCGGGCGGAATGCCGCCGCCCTCGTCGTCCACCGAGATCTCGACGCCGGCGGCGGTGGCGCAGGCGCGCACCCGCACGCGGCTCTCCGGCGGCGAGTACTTCAGCGCGTTGGACACGAGGTTCTTCACGATGCGGTCGAGCGCGTCAGCGTCCGCGTTCACCGCCGGCAGGGCGGGCGCGCACTCCACGTCGATGCGCTGCCCGAGGCGCGACCACCGGAAGACGTCGAGGGCGGCGGTCACGGCCACCGCCACGTCCACGGGTCCGCGCCGCAGGATGGGCTCGAGGCCCCGCTCGATACGGGAGAGATCCAGGAAGTCGCTCACGATCCGGCCGAGCCGCTCGGATTCCCCGCGGATCACACCGGCGATCCGCCGCGCCTCGTCGGCCGAGAACGGCCGCGTGGCGAGCAGCTCGCTGAACCCCTGGATGGCCGTGAGCGGCGTACGCAGCTCGTGCGACGCGATGGCCACGAAGTCGGACTTCATGTGCGTGGCCTCGGCCACCCGCGCTTGCAGCTCGGCCGCGAAGCGCCGCTGGCGCGACGCCAGGCGCGCGTTTTCCAGCGCGAGGCCGACGTGCGCGCCCAGGGTCAGCAGGGCCGCGCGCTCGTCGACGCCGATGTCACCCTCGCGCTCCACCGCGAGCGCGCCCGTCGGGCCGCCGCCCGCGGTGAGGGGGACGACGAACAGCCGCCGCGGAGGTCCGCTTGTCGCCATGGACGCCACGAACACCGCTTCGCCGTCCTCGAGCACCGTGGCCATCACCGAGCCCGCCGCGACCTCCTCGCCGCCCGCGACCACAGAGCGGTCGCCGTCGCGGGCGACGAGCACAAGGGCGGCGGGCGCGAGACGGACTTCCAGGCAGGCGCGCAACCGACCGAGCACGATCTCGAGCGGCGCTTCCTCGACCAGCGCCCGCTGCACGGCGAGCAGCGTTGCGTAGCGCCCGCGATGGCGTCGGGCCGTCGCCGCCAGCGTGCCGGCAAGACCGCCCACCGCAACGAGGGCGGCCACCGTCAACACGCTTTCGAGAGCGGCCGCCGTCAGCCCCGCGCGCTCGATCTCCGGCAGCACGATGGGCGCATAGAACAGGACGGCGACGAGGGCGCTCGTGGCGCCGCCGGAAGGACCGAAGGCCATCGCGGCCGCGACGACGGGAACGAGGTAGGCGTGTCGCCACGGCGATGCGGCGTCGTGCGACAGCGCGATCGCGGCCGTCGTCGCTGCGTGCGCGGCGACGACGCAGACCCAGGCCCCCGTACCGCTCACGGCGCCACGAGACGGTAGGCGGCGAAGAACACGACCGCGCCCACCGCCCCCGGCAGGACGCTGCCGGTGCGCCGGAAGAGGCAGCAGTTGGCGACGCCGAGCAGGCCCGTGTAGAAGACGGTGCCCGCCACCATCTCGGCCGTCATCGGTAACAAGGGGTCGACGAGGTAGCGGGCCACACCGAGCGACACCGACAGCGCCGTCGCTGCGGGCACCGGCCATCGCCGCTGTGCGCGGTCGAAGAGCGCGCCGCGGAAGAAGCACTCGGCCGCCGGCACACTGACGCCCGCGTCGTAGGCCAGCCATGATGCCGCACGCGTGACGTCGAAGACGGCCTGATAGCCGAGGGTGAGCGAGGCCGTGAGCAGCACGTGGGCGCCGAGCGCTCCACCGATGGCCGCACCCGCGGCAATGTATCGCGGCGCGACCGTCGCGTGCGGAGCGCGGGCCCACAGCCACACGGGGACGACGAGAGAGGCGACGCAGGCCGCCGGATGCGCAACGGGGGCGAGCGCCACCGCCGCCAACAGCGGGACGGCGAGCG
>CAYQQT010000532.1:0-3373 GCA_964419375.1 uncultured bacterium | reverse complement strand
CCGCGCTCACGCGCGGCGCCGGCCGGCCTTCCACGAAGGCGGCCATGGCGTCGCCCGCGAGGCCGCCGAACACCGTCGACTCCGCCACGCCGTTGCCGCCGAGACGGTTGGCGCCGTGCACGCCGCCCGTGTCCTCGCCCGCCGCGAAGAGTCCCTCGATGGCGGTGCGGCACTGGGCATCGATCACGACGCCCCCCATCATGAAGTGGGCGGTGGGGCCCACCTCGACGGGCGCGCGGGCGAGGTCGCGGCCGAAGTCGCGACAGCGCTTCACCATGCCGCGGAAGTTGCGCTCGACCACGTCGGCGCCGAGGTGGGAGACGTCGATCCACACCCCGCCGTTGGGCGTGCCGCGCCCCTGCGCGATCTCGGTGAAGCACGCGCGCGAGACGAGGTCACGCGTGGAGCGCTCCATGCGGGCGGCGTCGTAGCGCTCCATGAACCGCTCACCGCGCCCGTTGCGCAGGTGCCCGCCCGCGCCCCGCAGCCCCTCCTCCAGCAGCGCGCCCGTCATGAGCGAGCCGGGAATGACGAGCCCGGTGGGATGGAACTGGATCATCTCCATGTCGCGCAGGGGCAGCCCCGCCCGCCACGCGAGCGCGATGCCGTCGGCGGCCTTGTCGGCGGAGCAGGCGAAGATCCGGTACATGGTGGGGCCGCCGCCCATCGCGAGCAGCGTGGCCCGCGCGCGCACGAGGTGGAAGCGGCCGGTGCGGACGTCGAGCACGAGCGCGCCCGCCGATCGCCCGTGCTCGTCGAGCGCCAGCTCCACCGCGCGGCATTCCTCCAGCGCGCGGATGTTCGGGCGCGCGGCCGCCTGCTCCGCGAGACGATTCATGATCTCGATGCCGGTGAGGTCGCCCTTGTGGATGGTGCGGTCGTGCGTCTGGCCCGCGAACGGCTTCTGGTGGATGCGCCCCTCCGCGGTGCGGTCGAAGAGGCAGCCGTAGCGCCACTCCAGCTCCAGCACGCGCGCGGGCGCCTCCACCACCAGCGTGTGCACGAGCTCCTGGTCGTTGATCCAGCCGCCGCCGTTGAGGGTGTCGAGCAGGTGCGCGTGGAGAGAGTCGGGCGCGGCGAGCACCGCGTTGTAGCCGCCCTGCACCATGCGCGTGCAGCCGGCGCGGCCGAGCAACCCCTTGACGACGATGCCGATGGACAGCGACGGCGCTCCGTCCGCGGCGTGCAACGCCGCGCACAGCCCCGCGCCGCCCGCGCCCAGAATGAGGACGTCGAAGTCGAGGACGTCGTGCGCGACGAGGTCGGCGCCGGCGCCGCCGCTCACTTCACCAGCATCGCGTCGAGGAGCGCGCGGCCCTTGCTCCCCATCCAGCGCTTGGTGCCGATCGCCTTCGCCAGCAGGTTGCCGTCGCGGCCGATGAGGTACACGGTGGGCGTGACCGTCACCTGGTACGCGCGTGCCGCCGTATCGGCGGGATCCAGCAGCACGTCGAAGGTGACGCCGCTCTTACGCACCCACGCCGCCACCGTGGCTTTCGGCTCTTTCATGTCGACGGCGAGCACGGTGAGCCCGCGGTCCTTGTACTCGCGGTGCACCTGCTCGATGGTCGAGGGTAACTCCCTCGTGCAGTACGGTCACCACGTCGCCCAGAAGTACAGGAGGAGGGCGCGGCCTTTGAAGTCCGCGAGGCTGACGGTCTTGCCATCGGCGAGGCGCTCGAGCGAGAACGCGGCGGGCGTGCGGCCGTCGAGCGGAACCAGCTCGAGGTCGAAGAGCAGATCCTCCATCGACGCCGCGCGGGCGGGGGCCACGAGGAGCAGCGAGAGGATGAGCGCGCGCCCCCACATGGCGCGTATCGTACTACACGCCTCGCGACAGGATCTTCACCCGCGGCCGGGGGTCGAGCTTGACCCGCTTGATGTCGCGCAGGTGCGCGGCCACCACCTCCCACGCCGGCGGGCCGTGCGCCTCGCCCAGGCTCGCCCATCCCGTGCTCTTGTAGCGCCGCGCGGGGTCGAGCGCGCGCCCCGCCACGCGGATGTCGCTGATGCGCCGGCCGTGCGGCCGCTCCGGATCGATCGCGTACGTGAGACCGCCCAGTCGCACCATGTCCCCACCCTGCCGGTAGTACGGGTCCGGGTGGAACAGGTTGTCGGCGACGTCCTCCATCACGGTGTGGATCTCGGCGCCGGTCATCTCGCGCGCCCACGTGTTGGCGTAGGTGAGGGCCGTGTGCGCGTAGACGTCGCCGAGGGTGATCGCCTGCCCCGGCAGCACGGTGAGGCCCCAGCGGAACCCCGGGGAGAACGCCACCTGCGCATCGGCCCGCTTGAGCAGGGCGTCCAGCAGCACCTCGTCGAAGGGCCCGTTGAAGTTGCCGCGCCGGTAGAGCAGCGAGTCGGAGACGGCCAGCTCCTCGTCCAGGCGCGCCGCGTGCGGCGCCCGCAGCGAGCGCACCAGGGCCGCCATCTCCGCGTCCTGGGGCACGTACTTCGACAGGATGGGCAGCAGCCGGTACCGGTAGCCCGCCACGCCGCTGCCGCGCACGTCGAGGTCGAGGCGGCTCACGAACTTGCCGTGCGAGCCGGAGTTCACGACCAGCGTGCGGCCCACCCGTAACGGTACTGGCAGCGCGTCGTGCGTGTGGCCGCCCAGGATCACGTCGATCCCGCTCACGCGCGCGGCGAGCTTGGCGTCGACGCTGAGGCCGTTGTGCGACAGGAGCACCACGAGCCCGACCTTCTTGACGTCACGCAGCTCGTCCACGAGCGCCTGCACCCTGTTCTCGCGGATGCCGAAGGTGAGATCGGCCACGAACCGCCGCGGGTGCGCGACGGGCGTGTACGGGAACGCCTGGCCGATGACGCCCACCTTCACGCCGCCCACCTCGCGGATCGTGTACGGATGGAACACGGAGTCGCCCCACCCCGCCTCGTACACGTTGTGGGCGACGAAGTCCCCCGCGAACATGCCCCGCCGCTCGCGGTCGCCGAAGAGCTCCTTCACGCGCTCGAGGCCGTACGTGAATTCCCAGTGCGGCGCGAAGACGTCCACGCCGAGCTGGTTGATGACCCGCAGCATGTCCTCCCCGCGGCTCCACAGCGCCGTGGCCGAGCCCTGCAGGGTGTCGCCACCGTCCAGCAGCAGCGTCCGCCCCGCCCGCTCCGCCCGCACACGCTTCACCAGCGTGGCGAGGTGCGCATAGCCGCCCATCGCTCCGTAGCGCGCGGCAAGAGTGGCGAAATCCAGATGCGTGCCCGCGTACGCCTCGGCACTACCCGGCGCGATCGCGTACGCGCGCAAGAACGCCTCGCCCGTAACGAACGGCGGCTTCCCCCGCTCCGGCCCCACCCCGATGAGCGTGTCGGGCTCGCGGTAATACACCGGCAGCAGCATCGCGTGCGGATCAGT
>CAYQQT010000531.1:0-3384 GCA_964419375.1 uncultured bacterium | reverse complement strand
CTAGTTCTTCAGTCGCATGTCCTCGTAGGAGGGGAACGGGTACATCGGGATGGAGTTGATCGTGTGGTCGGCCAGGCGCGGGCCGACGCCCATCAGCCCGCGCAGGTCCATGATGGGCGCGTACATGGCGCGGTCGATGGTGATCTGCTGGATGCGGTGCAACAGCGCTTCCCGCCGGGCCACGTCGCGCTCGCGGGCCTGCTGCTGGAAGAGCTCGTCGAGGTCGGGATAGCCGCCGTAGGCGTAGGCGCCCTTCGAGTGCATGAACGACTCCACGCGGCTGGCGGCGTTGCCGGAGTTGCCGACGGCGGTGAGGAAGAGCCCGCGCAGCTTCTTCTCCTGCCAGGCGGCGTAGAACGTCGCGCGCTCCATGAGGCGCATCTTCAGACGGATGCCGACGGCGTTCAGGTTGTTGAGCGCGGCTTCGGCGACCGTCGGAAATCCGGGGATGGGGACGAATTCGCCCGCGTCGAGGCCGTTCGGGTAGCCGGCCTCGGCCAGGAGCTGCTTGGCCTTCTGGGGATCGTAGGGCGGCGGCGGCACTTGGAGCGCGAAGTCCATCACGCGCGGCACGATCACGCCCGCGGGCGGGCAGAAGCCGAGGCAGGCGGCCTCGCTCGTCGTCTTGCGATCGAGCGCGTAGTTCACCGCCAGGCGCAGGCGCTTGTCGTGCCACGGCGACTTCGGGTCCCACTGGTCGGGGAACTCGATCCAGAAGATGGAGGCGTGGCGCGTGGGGACGATGGAAAAGCGCGCGTCGCCCCTCAGCGCGAGGGCGTCGGTGCCGTCCAGGAAGTAGGCGATGTCCGTCTCGCCGCTCTTCAGCATCGCCACGCGCGTGGTGCCGTCGGGCACGCTCTTCATGGTCAGGCGCTGGATGTAGGGCGCGTGGCGCCAGTACCCGGGGAACGCCTCCAGCACCACCTCGATGCCTTGGCGCTGGCTCACGAACCGGTAGGGGCCGGCGCCGATCGGGCGCTGCTTGAAGGCGTCGGCACCCACCTGCTCGAAGTACTTCTTCGGCAGCACGACGGCGGCGGCGGTGGCGGTGGTTCCGTAGAACGTCATGAAGTCGGGCCAGGGCTCCTTGAGCGCGAAGCGCACCGTGAGGGGATCGATCACGTCGACCTGCCGCACGCGCGCGCGGAACTCCCGCGCCCCCGCGCCCTGGTAGCGATCGAAGCTGAACTTCACGTCGTCGGCGGTGACGGGATCGCCGTTGTGGAACTTCAGCCCGCGACGCAGCCTGAACTCGTACGTGAGCCCGTCGCGGCTCTCCGTCCACGACTCCGCCAGGCTCGCGCCCATCTTCTGTCCGGGCAGCGGGCGCACGAGCGCGTCGTGGAGCGCGTACATGAGGCCGAAAGGCGTGATCTGGGGCGGCGCCGTGGAGGGATCGAGCCAACTCGGCGCCAGCGTGACGTGGAAGGACACCGTGACGTCGCCCGCCGGCGCGTCGGCAGTCCACGCCTGAGCCGCGCCCAGCAGGAGGCCGGCCGCCACGACCGATCCGACGATGCGAGCGAAGCGTCCATGCGCGCTCATGGTCGATCCGGTGACCTCGGCCGGTACGCTAGCACGATTGTCCGCCCGATGCGACTATGATGGGCCCCGGCGCCGGGTGACGCGACACCACGAGCCGGAAGGAGGCCGCACATGACACGGACGGCTCGCGAGGTGATGTGAATGGCCACCTACGTCCTCATTCACGGCGCCTACCAGGGCGGATGGATCTGGAGCCCCGTCGCCGCGCGCCTGCGCGCCGCCGGCCATCGCGTGCACGCGCCGACGCTCGACGGGTGCGCCGAGCGGCACCATCTCGTGCGCCGCGGCATCACCGTCGGCACGCACGCGCAGGAGGTGGCCCGGCTCCTGTTCTACGAAGACCTGACCGACGTCGTCCTCGCCGGCACGAGCTCCGGCGGCATGGTGATCGAGAAGGCCGCCGAGCTCGCGCGCGACCGCATCGCGCGGCTCGTGTTCGTCGACGCCCTCGCACTCTTGCCGGGCGAGCGGGTGGACGACATCGTGAAGCGCGCCACGCCCAACGAGACCACCGACGTCACCACCGGTCCCACGCGCGCCGATGCGGAGAGCCGTCTCTTCCGCGACCTCGACCCCGCCACCCGCGCGTGGGCGCTCGCGCGCATCACGCCGCACCCGATCGCCGCGCTGAACGCGCCCATGGAGCCGACGACGTTCTGGGAGCACCCGTGGCCTGCCACCGTGATCCGTTGCCGGCGCGCCGCCAATCCTCCGGAGGCCCACCAGCGGCGCACGGCCGAACGGCTCGAGGCCGCGTGGCACGAGATGGACACGGGGCACTACCCGATGCTGAGCGAGCCGGAAGCGCTCACGCGCCTGCTCCTCGCGTGAGCGACGAGACGCGGGCGATCAGCCCGCTGGTCTAGTTCGGATGGGGGGCCTCGAAGGGCCCCCCAAGCCCCCCACACGCTCGGCAGCGCCCCGGCGAAGCCGTGGCGCTCCTCGATTCGGACAGCTTCTTAGTAGAGGGCCATCGGATTTCCCGGCGAACCCGTGCCGCCCACGACCTTGAGCGGCGCCCAGACGAAGGCGAACTCGTAGACCTTGTCCTTCAGCAGCTGCGTGAACTCGAGGTTCTCGATGTTCCAGATGCCCCGCCGCGTCTGCATCTCGGTGTGGCACGGCACCGCGAAGTCGTCCTGTTCGCCGCCGGGCTGCGCGTCGTTGGCGGACGTGTCGCCGCCGGTCAGGATGATCTTGCGCTGGGCCATGTACTCGCACGCGCTGATCCCGTAGCCGGGCTCGCCGGCGTTGAACTCGTCGCGGCGTTTGGCCTTCTCCTCGGGCGACAGACCCTTCCACTCGGCGTTGAGCCAGAGGTCGCCGTGCCCGGTGTAGAGGAAGACGCAATCGCCTTCGCCGATCTCGGCCAGGCCCTGGCGCTGGACCATGGCCCGCACGTCGGCCGCCGTGACGATGCCGGGGCTCTTCGCATCTTTGGGAATCGGCAGCCGCTTCACGCCGCGATACGCGGCCGCGTCCAGCAGCACGCCGCGGCACACGAAGCCCTTCTCGGCCACCCACTCCACGCCGAGGTCGCCCATGCCGACGACGCGACCGCCGGCGCCGCGCTCGTACGTCTGCTCGCGCCAGCGGCCGTTGTACATGAAGTCGCCCTTCGATGTGCGCACGCCGATGTGGCCGGGCCCGTCGAACTGCGTCCCGATCTGGCCGATCTCCGTCGTGACCAGCTCGTCGTGATAGACGAGCGCGTTCTTGCCGAAGGGGCCGCCGGTCGGCGTGCCGGGAATCGACATCGTCCAGCCGCGCGGGCCGAAGGCCGGGATGCTGGAGTGGTAGAGCTTGCCCAGCGTGGCGACCTTGCCCTGCTTGACCAGG
>CAYQQT010000530.1:0-3395 GCA_964419375.1 uncultured bacterium | reverse complement strand
ATGAAGAAGCGCCGCGTGATCGCGGAGACGGGGGCGGGCCAGCACGGGGTGGCGAGCGCCACCGCGGCCGCGCTCCTCGATCTGGAGTGCGAGGTGTACATGGGCGCCGAGGACGTGGAGCGCCAGTCGCTCAACGTCTTCCGCATGCGCCTGCTCGGGGCCAAGGTCATCCCGGTGGAGTCCGGCAGCCGCACGCTCAAGGACGCCGTCAACGAGGCCCTGCGCGACTGGGTGACCAACGTGCGGAGCACGTATTACTTGCTCGGCTCGGCCCTCGGCCCGCATCCTTATCCCATGATGGTGCGTGACTTCCACACCGTCATCGGCAAGGAGGCGCGGCGCCAGTCGCGCGCCGCCCTCGGGCGCCTGCCGGACGTGCTCGTGGCCTGCGTGGGCGGCGGCTCCAACGCCATCGGCCTCTTCCATCCCTTCCTGGGCGACCGGCGCGTGCGCATCGTCGGCGTGGAGCCCGGCGGCGACGGCATCGCCACCGGGCGGCACGGCGCCACCATGACCGCGGGCGCGGTGGGCGTGCTCCACGGGTGCATGAGCTACGTGCTGCAGAACCCCGACGGGCAGATCGCCATCGCCCACTCGATCTCGGCCGGGCTCGATTACCCCGGGGTGGGACCGGAGCACGCGTACTACCGCGACGCGGGGCGCTTCGAGTTCACGTCCATCACGGACGAGGAGGCCATCGAGGGCTTCCAGGCGCTCACGCGCCTGGAGGGCATCATGCCCGCGCTGGAGTCGGCGCATGCGGTAGCGTACGCGATGCGCCTGGCCAAGACGCTGCCGCGCACGAAGGCGATCGTGGTCGGGCTCTCGGGCCGCGGCGACAAGGACGTGCACGTGGTGGCCAAGGCGCTCGGCAAGGAGCTCGCGTGAGCCGCCTGGACACGACCTTCGCTTCGCTGCGGGCGCGCGGCGAGCGCGCGCTCGTGGCCTATCTGATGTCGGGTGATCCATCTCTTGCCGTCACGCGTCGTTTGGTTCTCCAGGCCGAGCGCAGCGGCGTCGACGTGATCGAGCTCGGCGTGCCCTTCTCCGACCCGCTCGCGGACGGCCCCGTCATCCAGCGCGCGGGCGTGCGCGCGCTGGCGGCGGGCACCACGCTGCCGCGCGTGCTGGAGCTGGTGGCGGAGCTGCGCGCCGAGGTGTCCATCCCGCTCGTGCTGTTCACGTACTACAACCCCGTCTTCGCCTTCGGCTTGAAGTCCTTCGCGCGCACGGCGGCGGAGGCCGGGATCGACGGCCTCATCGTGCCCGATCTTCCCATCGAGGAAGCGGAGCCCCTGGAGTCGGAGGCGGAACCGGCCGGGCTCGACGTCGTCCAGCTCGTGGCGCCCACGTCGACCCCGGCGCGCGTACGCGCCATCGCGCGGCGCAGCCGCGGCTTCATCTACGTCGTCTCCGTGACCGGCATCACCGGCGAGCGCCGCGAGGTGCCCAGGGACCTCGCGGGCCAGATCCGGACGCTGAGAGCGGTGACCACCAAGCCGGTGTGCGTCGGCTTCGGGATCGCCGACCCCGCACAGGTGGCGACGGTGGGGCGGCTCGCCGACGGCGTGGTGGTCGGCTCCGCCATCGTGCGCATGATCGAGCAGCGCGGGCAGTCGCGAGCGCTCGTCGACGACCTGGGCGCGTTCCTCGCCTCGCTCAAGGCGCCCCTGAAGGCGGCGGGCTGATGGCCTGGTTCCGGCGCAAGAGCCCCGAGGACGGGGGCACCGTCAAGAAGGTCGTGATGGCCGAGGGGCTGTGGATCAAGTGCGATTCCTGCAAGGAGATCATGTACCGGGCGGAGGTGGAGAAGGCGGGGCGCGTGTGCCCGAAGTGCCACTATCCCTTCCGCATCTCCTCGCGCGAGCGCCTCGCGCTCCTCGTCGATGCCGGCACCTTCGAGGAGCGCGACTCCGGCCTCACCAGCGGAGATCCTCTGAGCTTCAAGGACTCGAAGAAATATCGAGACCGGGTCAAGACAGCGCGGCAGAAGACCTCCATGGACGACGCCGTCGTGTGCGGGATTGCCCGCGTGGGCGGGTTTCCCGTCGTGCTCTGCGTTTTTGAATTCAGCTTTTTGGGCGGCAGCATGGGATCCGTGGTGGGCGAGAAGCTCACGCGCGCCATCGAGCTCGCGGTGTCAAAGCACGTGCCCGTCATCATCGTGTCCGCCTCCGGAGGCGCGCGCATGCAGGAGGGCATCCTCTCCCTCATGCAGATGGCCAAGACCTCCGCCGCCCTCGAGCGGCTGTCGGCGGCGAAGCTGCCCTACCTGTCGGTGCTCACCGATCCCACCACGGGCGGCGTCACCGCCAGCTTCGCGATGCTGGGCGACGTGATCCTCGCCGAGCCGCGCGCGCTCATCGGCTTCGCGGGCCCGCGCGTGATCGCGGAGACGATCCGCCAGCCACTGCCGGAAGGGTTCCAGCGCTCGGAATTCCTGCTCGAGCACGGCCAGCTCGACCTCATCGTCGAGCGCCGCGAGCTGAAGGACACGCTGAAGCGCATCCTCGCCTTCTTCGCCGACCAGCCTCCCGTAACCCCCGCATGACCTACGCCGAGGCCGTGGCCCGGCTGCTCGCCCTGCGCGGAGGCGAGCACGCGGGCATGCGTCCGGGCCTGGAGCGGATCGAAGGCCTCCTCGGCGCCCTCGGCAACCCGGAGCGGCGCTACACGCTGGTGCAGGTGGGCGGCACCAACGGCAAGGGCTCCACGGCCGCCATGCTGGCGGCGATGCTGAAAGCGCAGGGCCGTCGCGTCGGCCTCTACACCTCGCCCCACCTGCTCACCCTGCGCGAGCGCATCCGCGTGGACGGTGAGGCCATCTCCGAGGCCGCGCTCGCCGACGGCTACGACGCCCTCGCCACCCTCATCGCGCGCTTCGACGCCACCATGTTCGAGGCGACCACGGCGCTGGCGCTGGATTACTTCGAGGGCGAGGGCGTGGAGGTGGCGGTGCTCGAGGTCGGCCTCGGCGGCCGTCTCGACTCCACGACGGTGGGCACGCCGGCGGCGACGGTGGTGACGCGCATCGACCTCGATCACCAGGCGTGGCTCGGCGACACGCTGGGCGAGATCGCGGCCGAGAAGGCGGCCATCGTCCGGCCCGGCGTCGGCGCCGCCTTCTCCGCCGCCCAGGCGCCGGCGGCGGCGTCCGTGCTCGTCGAGCGCGCGCGGGAGGTGGGCGTGGAGCTGCTCATGGAGGGACGCGACCTGCGCGTGGAGGTGAAGGAGCGTGGCCTCGGCGGCCAGCGCATCCGATGCCACGGCCCGGGCTGGGAGACGGGCGATCTGCTGCTCGGCCTGCTCGGCACCTACCAGCCCTCGAATGCGCTGCTGGCCGTGGCCGCCGCGCGCGCGCTCGGCGTGCCGGCGCCGGCCATCGCCGACGGCCT
>CAYQQT010000529.1:0-3397 GCA_964419375.1 uncultured bacterium | reverse complement strand
GGCCCCCAGCGCCTGCACCACCCGCGCCGCGAGGAGCACCCCCATGCCCGGCGCGAGCGCGCACGCCACGCCCGCGAGCGTGTAGAGCGCAAGGCCGCCGATGAGGACGCGGCGCCGCCCGAAGCGGTCGGAGAGCGGCCCGAACACGAGCTGGGCGGCCGCCATACCGACGAGGAAGAGTGTGACCGTGAGCTGGGCGGTGCCCGCGTCCGAGCCGAAGGCGGCCGCCATGGCGGGCAGCGAGGGCAGGAACATGTCGATGGAGAGCGCCCCCACGCCGACGACGGCGGTGAGCAGGATGCCGACGCGAACGTTCGCGGCCGTGGCGGCGGGTGGCATCCGCCCGCCATTGTAAATGGGCCGTGATCGTCGCACACTCTGGAGGCCCGCCGGGGCGCGCTCGCACGGTGGACGGAGGAGCGCCCGGTGAAGGTCTTCAGCGAGCAGCACGAGATGTTCCGCGCCGCCGTGCGCAGCTTCGTGGACAAGGAAGTGGCGCCGCACGTCGAGGAGTGGGAGAGCGCCGGCCGCATTCCGAAGTCGATCTGGCCGCGCATGGGCGAGCTCGGATTCCTGGGCGTGGAGTACGACGAGAAGTACGGCGGCGCCGGCGCCGACGTGCTGATGTCCGCGGTGCTGCACGAGGAGTGCGCGCGCTCGCGCTCGGGCTCGTTCGCGATGGCGGTGGGCGTGCACACGGACATGGCCTCGCCGCACCTGTACTGGACGGGCAGCGAGGCGCTCAAGGAGAAGTACCTGCCCGCCATCTGCCGCGGCGAGAAGCTGACGGCCATCGCCGTCACCGAGCCCGGCGGCGGCAGCGACGTGGCGGCCATCCGCACGCGCGCCGTCAAGGACGGCGGCCACTACGTTATCAACGGCTCCAAGATGTTCATCACCAACGGCGCCCTCGCCGACATCTACTTCCTCGCCGCGCGCGTGGAGTCGGGCGAGGCGGGCAAGCGGCACAAGGGTATCTCGATGTTCCTGGTGGAGCGGCCCACGCCGGGCTTCTCGGTGAGCCGCACGCTCGACAAGATGGGCATGCGCGCCTCCGACACCGCCGAGCTCTCCTTCTCCGACATGCGCGTGCCCGCCGAGAACCTGCTCGGGCGCGAGGGCGTCGGTTTCTACGAGGTCATGCGCGTCTTCCAGCGCGAGCGGCTGGTGGCGGGGCTGCACGCGGTGGCGATGTCCGAGCGCGCGCTCGAGGACACCATCGCCTACGTGAAGGAGCGCCAGGCGTTCGGGGGGCCGCTGTCCGACAAGCAGGTGGTGCGCCACAAGCTCGCCGATCTGGCCACCATGATCGAGGCGGGCCGCTGGCTCACCTACGCCGCCTGCCAGAAGTTCCAGGCGGGCGAGGAGGCCGTGCGCGAGATCTCGATGGTGAAGCTCTTCACGGCGGAGATGGTCAACCGCGTCGCCTACGACTGCGTGCAGCTGCACGGCGGCTACGGCTACATGCGCGAGTATCCGGTGGAGCGCTTCGCGCGTGACGCGCGGCTCATGACCATCGGCGGCGGCACCAGCGAGATCATGCGCGACATCATCGCGAAGGCGGTGCTCGCATGAAGCTCGCGGACAAGGTCGCCGTCGTCACCGGCGCCGCGAGCGGCATCGGCCGCGCCATCGCGGAGGCGCTCGCGCGCGAGGGCGCGCGGGTGGCCGTGGTCGACCTCAACGCCTCCGGCTCCGCGGACACCGTGCGCGCCATCGAGAAGGCGGGCGGCGTGGCCGCCGCCCATCCCCTCGACATCACCGACGTGGCCGCCGTGAATGCGATGACGGCGGCGGTGGTGGCCCGCTGGGGCGGGCTGCACGTGCTCGTGAACTGCGCGGGCTGGGACACGCCCATGCCGTTCGTCGACACCACGCCGGAGTTCTGGGACAAGATCCTCGCCATCAACCTCAAGGGGCCCATCGCGTGCACGCACGCCGCCCTGCGGCAGATCGAATCCGGCAGTGAGTGGATCACGACTGACCGCGACTACGGTCGCTTTCCCGGCCTACGCTGGAGGCATCCGCTGACGGCGGACTGACCGGTGTCCGCTCCCGACTTCATCGCCATTGGCCACGTGACGCTCGATCGTTTCGGGGACACGGTCCGACCCGGCGGCGCGGCGCTCTATGCCGCGGTCACCGCCGATCGTCTCGGGCTCTCGGCGGCCATCCTCACGAGCCACGCCGACGACTTCCCGCTCGACCTCGTACCGCCGCGCGTCGAGGTGGTCAGCGTGCCCGCCGGGGAGACCACGACCTTCGAGCACAGTGATCACGAGGGCGAGCGCGTGCTGCGCGTGCGGGCGGCGGCGGCGGCGCTGAGCGCCGACGACCTGCCCGAGGACTGGAAGGACGCTCCGCTCGTCATGCTCGCGCCCGTGCTCGCCGAGGTCGATCCGCTGCTCTCCATGGCGTTCCCGGATGCCGCCGTGAGCGCGCAGGCGCAGGGCTGGCTGCGCGTGGTGGAGCCCGACGGCGGAGTGAGCGCGCTGGCATGGGAACCCGGCTACCTGCTCGCGCGCCTGCAGACGCTGTTCCTGAGCCAGCGCGACGTGCTGGGACAGGAGGCCGCGATGCTGGAGTGGCTGCAGCGCGTGCCGGTGGGGGTGGTGACCGCGGGCCGGCACGGCGCGCTGCTCTACGTGAACGGCGAGCGCTACGAGGTGCGGCCGCGCGTCGCACGCGAGGTGGACGCCACCGGCGCGGGCGACGTGTTCGCGGCCACCTTCCTCGTGCGCTACGAGGAGGATGGCAACCCGTGGACGGCGGCGGAGGCGGCGGCGTGCGCGGCCGCGCTGTCGATCGAGGGCGAGGGCTGGTCGGCGGTGCCGGACGCGGCCGCCCTCGAGCGTGCGCTGGCCGACTACCGCCGCGACGACATGACGTCATAGGAGGCTCGCATGGACGTGGGCACGATCGCCGAGCGCCAGAAGGGGACACTCTCCGATCTCCTCGGCATTCGATGGGTGGAGGCGGACAAGGACCGGCTCGTGGCGGAGATCACCATCCGCGACGACCTGCGCACGGTGGGCGGCGCGCTGCACGGCGGCGCCATCATGGCGTTCGCCGATACCGTGGGCGCGACGGCGACGTTCATCAACCTGCCGCCGGGCGCGAGCACGACGACGATCGAGTCCAAGACGAACTTCTTCTCGGCGGGACGCGCGGGCGTGGTGCGCGCGGAGTCGACGCCGCTGCACAAGGGCAGGCGCACGATGGTATGGCAAACGCGTATCACGGACCAGGGCGGACGCCTGCTCGCGCAGGTGATCCAGACCCAGATGGTGCTTGCCGCGGGCTGAGACGGGTGGCGGGCGAGGCGCGAGGCCCCGCCCGCCGGGTTATGCGATTACCGCCAGTTGCCGCCGCCGCCGCCGCCGCTGCGGCCGCCGCC
>CAYQQT010000528.1:0-3399 GCA_964419375.1 uncultured bacterium | reverse complement strand
CGCGACCGTCACCGAGCGGGTCGCTCCGAACGTCGGGACGATCGACGAGTGTTTGCCGGGGCCGCCGGCGACGATGACCATGAGGTCTTCGGGGCGCGCGCAGATGGGCACCTGCGTGTCGGGTGGCGTGTTGGCGAAGCGCTCGGGGGTGATGGCGCGGAAGCGGTCGAGGTTCTCGGCGCTGAAGCGTGACAGCGGCACGCGCGCCGCCTCCCACACCGCCCGGCGCAGATCATCCTTCGACCACCCCGAGGCGGCCACCGTCGCCGCGTGCTCGGGACCGAGGATGATGAGCGGCTCGCCACCCAGATAGATGTTGTTGCTGCCGGTGGTCGCCGCCGTCCCCGCCAGCGCCCGGACGAGGGCCTCCGCCGTCGAGGAGCCGTGGTCGTTCACGTTGTGCGGCGCCTCCGAGCCGCACACGGTCACGCAGCTCTGCGACGCCTCAAACCCTCGCTCCACGTGCAGCGGCGCCCACGGCGACGCGGCCTCGTTCTCCGCCAGGCAGTACGCGAACTTGCCGGGGTGGCCGAGCGTGGCGCGGTCTTCACGGCCCGGGCGCGCCCCACCCACGTTCTGGAGCACGAGCCGGACCGAGCGGCCGATGACGGCGTTGGCGCGATGGCCGTTGCCGAGCGCGTTGGCCCCGGCGGCGATGCCCAGCCGCCGCGCGAGGGGGCCGTTGACGATGATGAGCGGCGTGCACGGGTGCGTCGTCGTCTGCACCGCGTTGAGGTTGAACTCCGCGCGCGCGAGCGCGCGCACGGCGGCCACGATGACGGGCATGTGCTCGGGGCCGGCGCCGGCGAGGGCGGCGTTGACGGCGATGATCTCCATGCTGGCCACGCCGCCGAGAGGCGCCAGCATGGCGACGACGTCCTCCGCCGCGCGGCCCGCGAGCAGCCGCGCCACGCGGGCGGCGGTGGGCGGGAGCACGGCCATCCCGTCCGACCATTCGCGGGCGACCGCGAACTCCTGGAAGACGTCGAGATCGTCGGGGGCGCTGATCTCGGCGGGCCGCCACGCGGCGTCAGACGCCGGCGGCGACGGATTGCCGGTGAGGGCGGCGATCACCTCGTCCACGATCGCCCCCGCCTTGGCGACCACGGCCGCGGCCTGCACACCGCCGATCGGATGCGGGACGAGCGCGAGGGGCAGGTGCGGCAACCCGTGGGTGGCGGAGGTCGCCCGTGCGAGCGAGACGAAGGCGTCGGTGCCCACAACGACGGACGGCACACCGCGCCCTTCCGCCTGCGCCGCGTCGTGGATACTCCACGACGTGCAGGAGCCTCAGTCGGCGGAGCCGGTGAGGAGCACGTCCGCGCGCGCCACGATGTCGTCCATCATGGCCGCCGGATGCGAGGCGCCGGGCTTCTGCCAGCGGACGATCTCGGCGGCGCCCGCGCGCTCGGCGATCAGCTCGGCCACGCGGCCGAGCAGGACGCCGGCATTGGGCTTGGAGTTGTCGAGCACGCCGATGCGCAGGCCGCGCAGGCTGCGCGGGCGCGGGGCGAGCGGCTTCGTGCCGGACGATCGAGAGGAGCGGGCGCCGAGCGGGTTGAGGACGTTCATGACCGCTCCGGAGTATAGCGGGCCGATCCGGTCTCCGCCATGAAGGCGCCGAACACGCACGCCACCACCTGCACGGCGCCCGCCACCACGAAGGCGGCCGCGAAGCTGCCCGTCACGTCGAGCACGCGGCCCAGGATGATGGGCAGGATCATGCCGCCCACGAAGCACGCCGCGTTGGTGACGCCGGCGGCGGTGGCGGCCAGCTCGCGCGGAAACATCTCCGACACGACCACGAAGGGCAGGATCAAGCCCCCGATGAGGATCCCCGCTACCGCCGCCACCACCGCCGCGCTCGCCGCGCCCATCCAGCCGTCGCCGAGCGCGAAGACGAAGCAGACGAGCACGGAGGCGAACTGGCTCGCGAGATAGATCGGCTTGCGGCGGCCGAAGCGATCGGAGAGCGCGCCCGCGAGCGGCCAGGACAGGATCGTGCCCGCCGTGATGAGGCCCGTGATCACGCCCGCCTGCGTATCGGACAGCGCGAGCCGCTTGACGAGGAACGCGGGCAGGAAGGTGACGAAGCTGAAGTACCCTCCATACGAGAACATCACGGAGACGTTGAGCGGCCACACCGCGCGGTTGGCCAGCACGCGGCCCAGGCTGCCGGAGCGGCGCGCGGTCGTCGCCGTCGAATGGGCGCCGCGCGGCAGCGCGAGCACGATGAAGAGCAGCGTGAGCAGGGCGGGCAGCGCGAGCGCGCCGTAAGCGACGCGCCAGCCCCACATCGCGGCCAGCCACGGCACGAGGATCAGCCCCAGCGTGCCCCCCACGCCGCCGCCGCCCGACATGAGCCCCGTGGCGCGGCCGCGCTCGGCGACGGGAAACCATTCGGCGATCAGCCGCATGCCCGGCACCCACACGGCGGCCGCGCCGAGGCCGACGAGACTGCGCGCGGCGATGGACTCGGCGTAGGTGCGGCTGGCCGCGAAGGCGATCGCGCCTACCGCGAGGAGCGCCATGCATGCGATCATCACGCGCCGCGAGCCCCAGCGGTCGGCCACCATACCGACGGGGATCTGCGCGAGCGCGTACGTCCAGAAGTACGCCGTCTGGATCGTCCCCGCCGCCGCGTACGTGAGCCCGAGATCGCCGACGAAGGTGGGGATCAAGGGCGCGAACGCCATGCGATGCACGTGGGTCTGCACGAAGCCGACGACGGCCACGGCGAGCACGATCCAGCGATAGGGCGGCGCGCTCATGCCGGCTGCGCGCTCGCTCTGCCGAGGAGGGAGAGCGCCGCCGCCACCGCCACGAGCGCGGCCGCGCACGTGAACGCATCCGAAAACGCCGGCGCCACGCCCACCGCGCTGCTCCGCCACGCGAAGACCTGCGCGAGGGTGGCGACGCCGAAGACGGTGCCGAGCGTGCGCGACAGGAACGTGAACCCGCCCGCCGCACCCTGATGGCCCGCCGGAAAGGCGGCCATCACCAGCGCCATGTTGGGCACCTGGAAGACGCCGAGGCCGAAGCCGGACAGGAACAGGGCGCCGGCGAGCCCCACCGTGGAAGCGGCGGCATTGCCGAGAAGCAGCAGGCCGAGCGCCTCCGCCGCGAGGCCGGCGCTCGCCAACCATCGGGGCCCCCAGCGGTCGGCGATCCTGCCCGCCAGCGGCGCGGCCACCGTGGTGCCCAGCGGCGTCAGCATGAACAGCAGGCCGGCGGTCGCGGTGTCGAAGCCGCGCAGCGTCACGAGGTAGAACCCCGCCAGCAGCCAGATGGCGAAGATGCCGGCGTTGGCGAGGAAGGCGAGGGCGCCCGCCCACAGCACGCGCGCGCGCAGGACGTCACGCGCGGCCACCAGCCGCTGCGCGGCCTCGGCCCGCGCCC
>CAYQQT010000527.1:0-3400 GCA_964419375.1 uncultured bacterium | reverse complement strand
AGTAGACCGCTTCGCGCAAGAGTTCCTCGCCGCCCGCCGCATCCCCGCCCTCTAGTTGGATGGGGGGCCTCGAAGGGCCTCCCAAGCCCCCCCCCAAGCGCTCGGCAGCGCCCCGGCAAAGCCGTGGCGCTCCTCGATATTCCGACAGGCTCCTACGGCGGACTACGCGAGTACCCCGAATACCGAAGCGGCTACTACGCCGTCTTCTTCGAAGACCCCGACCGCCTCAAGCTGGAAGTAGCGAACGTCCCCTGACAAATCGCGAGAGACGGGAGACGGCCACCAACGGACATCGCGCGAGAGATGGGGACGGCCACCCGACGGGCGGGAGAGCGGGACGGGCGGGTCGGGCTTCGGAGTCCGAGGACCCGTTTCCCTCTCAACTAGGAACGGACAAGGCGTGTCGATGGAGCCCAGCCACCCCCGGTCCGAAGCGGCCACCATCCACGTGGTCCCCGGACCCCGAAGCCCGACCCGCCCGTCCCGCTCTCCCGTCCGGATCGAGGAGCGCCATCGAGGAGCGCCACGGCCGTGCCGGGGCGCTGCCGAGCGTGAGGGGGGCTTGGGAGGCCCGTCGAGGCCCCCCATGAAACTAATCGCCGAGGTCGGAGGGCAGGCGGGGACGCTCGGCGACGGTGAGGGTGAGCTCGCGCGCCTGTCCTTCGCGCATCACCGTGACCTTCACGCGCTGGCCCACGCGCAGCGTCTTCACGCGCGCCACGTAATCCTGATGACTGCGCACGGGCGCGCCCTGGATCGTGGTGAGGATGTCGCCGCCGAGCAGGTACTCTTCGCCCTGCACGACCACTGAGAGGTTGCCGCCGCGCACGCCGGCGCGGTCGGCGGGGGAGTCGTCGTAGACGATCTCCACCAGGTAGCCGGGGGTCACCGGCAGGCGGACGACGGCGCCGAGACGGTTGTCCACCGCGCGCCCCTGCATGCCCAGCCACGGGCGCACCACGCGGCCCACCTCGCGCAGGTCCTTGAGGATGCTCTTGGCGGCGTTGACGGGCACGGCGAAGCCGATCGAGCGCGCGTCCTCGGAGATGAGCGTGTTGATGCCGATCACGGTGCCGCAGCGATCGACGAGCGGGCCTCCGGAATTGCCCGGGTTGATGGGCGCGTCCGTCTGGATCATCGGCTCGTCGGACACGCCCGGGAGCAGCCGGTTGAGGCCGCTCACGATCCCGCGAGTCATCGTCTGGTCCAGGCCCACCGGGTTGCCGATGGCGACCACGTCGTCGCCGACTTTCACCATGGACGAGTCGCCGAGCCGGGCGAAGGGCAGGGGGCCGGCCATCTCCACGCGCAGCAGCGCGAGGTCGAGCACGGGGTCGAAGCCGAGGACGCGCGCGGGCACGCGGTTACCGGAGTCGAGGGTGACGGACAGGGAGGCGGCGCCGTCGACGACGTGCGCGTTGGTGAGGATCTGGCCGTCCTTGTCGATGATGACGCCCGAGCCGCCCACCGTCTCGAAGCGGGCCTGCGCGCGCGTCTTGTTGATCTTCATCGCCTGCACCGTCACCACCGCGGGCGCGATACGCTCGAAGAGCACGGCGAGCGGCTCGCTGCACGGCTCGGCGGCGGCGCGAACAGGCGCCACGCACAGGACGAAGACAACGGCCCATGTCCACCCGCGCATCGAAGGGGATGATACACCACGCTCTCCGGCGCCGCCCGGGCGCCCGAGAATCGAACGGGTATAATCAGACGATGATGCGCAGAGCGGTCGCCCTCATCGTCATGCTCGGTCTCCTGCTCCCGGCGGCCACCGCGCGCGCGCAGTCGCCCGCCCGCTCCACCGACAGCGTGGTGGCGGCCACCCTCGACAACGGCTTGCGGGTGCTGCTGCTCGAGGATCACCGTAGCCCCATCGTGAGCTTCCAGGTCTGGTATCGCGTGGGCTCGCGCAACGAGAGCCGCGGCGCCACCGGCATCGCGCACTTCCTCGAGCATATGCTGTTCAAGGGCACACCGAAGTACGGCCCGCGCATGTTCGCCCGCCTCGTGGAGCAGAACGGCGGCCAGAACAACGCCTTCACCTCCGCCGACGTCACCTCCTACTACGTCAACATCGCCGCCGACAAGATCGACCTCGTCATCGACCTCGAGTCCGATCGCATGCAGAACGCGCTGCTGGATCCCAAAGAGATCGATTCCGAGCGGCAGGTCGTGATCGAGGAGCGCCGCACGCGGACGGAGGACGATCCGGGCGGCTTCCTCGGCGAAGAGGTGGGCTCGCTCGCCTTCAAGGCGCATCCCTACGGCTATCCCATCATCGGCTGGATGGAAGACATCAAGCGCATCACGCCCGCGGAGATCCGCGCCTTCTACAAGACGTACTACGTGCCCAACAACGCCATCGTGGTGGCGGCGGGCGACTTCCGCGCCGCCGACGTGATGGCGAAGATCCGCGCCACCTTCGGCGCCATTCCCAAAGGCGCCACGCCGCCGCCGGTGCTGGCGGTGGAGCCGCCGCAGAACGGCGAGCGGCGGACGACCGTGAAGAAGGACGCGCAGCTGCCCATCGTCTACCTCGGCTATCACGTGCCCAATCAGCAGGCGGCGGACGCGCCCGCCCTCGAGGTGCTCTCCACCGTGCTCTCCGGGGGCCGCGCCTCACGCCTCTACAAGAACCTCGTCTACAAGCAGCTCGCCCTCGACGCGGGCGGCGACTATTCCTATTTCTCGCTCGACCCCAATCTCTTCTGGTTCTGGGCCACGCCCATGCCGGGCCAGACGCCGGAAGCGATGGAGCAGGCGCTGCTCGCCGAGATGGAGCGGCTCAAGGACGAGCCCGTGAGCGAGGAGGAGCTGCAGCGGGCCAAGAACCAGACGGAAGCGGCGTTCGTCTTCCAGGAGGATTCGGTCCACCGCCGCGCCTCGCTGCTCGTCCGCTTCGAGCTCATCGGCGGCTACGCGCTCATGGACCGCTTCGTCCCCACCATCCGCTCCGTTACCGCCGACGACCTGCGTCGGGTCGCGCGCGCGTACTTCCCCCCCGACAGGAGGAACGTGGGCGTCCTGCTGCCCAAGCCTTGAGCCGCGCCCGCTGGCTTCAGCTCGCGGTGGCGGCCGCGCTCGTCGTGAGCCTCGCTCTCGCCGTCCCCTGGGCCGCGCGCCGCCTGCACGGCGACGCCCCCGTCAGCCTCGCCGTCACCGGCACCATCGAGGCGATGCAGGTCGATGTCAGCGCCAAGCTCTCCGGCCGCATCGTCGCCCTCGCCGCGCGCGAGGGGCAGCGCGTGAAGCCGGGCCAGGAGCTCGTGCGCCTCGATGCCGAGGAGCTGGGGGCCGAGATCCAGCGCGCGCAAGCTGCCCTGCGCGCGGCGGAGGCCAACCTGCGCGACCTGCAGGCCGGCGCGCGGCGCGAGGAGATCGAGGAAGCGGAGGCGCGGGC
>CAYQQT010000526.1:0-3401 GCA_964419375.1 uncultured bacterium | reverse complement strand
GTGCCCGACAAGCACCTGCGCGCCCGGCTGCCCGCGCTCGCGCCGGAGCCGGCGTGCGATGCGCAGGAGGGCAGCGGGCACGATGCGGTGTCGGTGGCGGCGGTGGCCGCCGATCATCGGCCGTGGACGCTGACCTTTCGCCGGGCGGGTACGCTCTGGAGGCTGATGGCGGCATCGCCGGTGCTGCACTGAAGCCGGGCGGCGCGGGGTACAATGACGCACTGCGAATGAGCGAGCCGATCCAGAGCCCCAGCCCCGCGCTCTCCGACCGATACGAGCCCGCCGCCGTCGAGGACCGGTGGTACCCGCGCTGGGAGAAGAACGGCTACTTCCGCGCTGACGCGCAGTCGACGAAGAAGCCGTTCTCCATCGTGATCCCACCCCCCAACGTCACGGGCTCGCTGCACATCGGCCACGCCCTCAACAACACGCTGCAGGACATCCTCGTGCGGATGAAGCGGATGGACGGCTTCAACGTCCTCTGGATGCCCGGCACCGATCACGCGGGCATCGCGACCCAGGTAGTGGTGGAGCGCCAGCTGGCGGAGGAGGGCAAGACCCGGCACGATCTCGGTCGAGAGGCCTTCGTCGAGCGCGTGTGGCGATGGAAGGAGACGTCGGGCGGCACCATCATCCGGCAATTGAAGCGCCTGGGCGCCTCCTGCGACTGGTCGCGCGAGCGCTTCACGATGGACCCCGGGCTGTCGCGCGCGGTGCGCGAGGTGTTCGTGCGCCTCTACGACGAGGGGCTGATCTATCGCGACGACTACATCGTGAACTGGTGCCCGCGCTGCCAGACCGTGCTCTCCGATCTCGAAGTGGAGCGCGAGGAGCGTGACGCGCAGTTCGTCTACATCAAGTACGGGCCGCTCACGCTCGGCACCGTGCGCCCGGAGACGAAGCTGGGCGACACGGGCCTCGCCGTGCACCCGAAAGACAAGCGGTACGCGCGATACGTAGGCCAGACGCTCGACATTCCTTCGGTCAACGGCACCATCTCCGTGCGCGTGGTGGCGGACGAGGCGGTGGACCCCGCCTTCGGCACCGGCGTCATCAAGGTGACGCCCGGCCACGATCCCGTGGACTTCGAGATCGGCCGCCGTCACGGACTGCCCGTGCGGACCGTCATCGGCTTCGACGGCCGCATGACGGCGGAGGCGGGACCGTACGCGGGGATGGATCGCTTCGAGGCTCGCCGCAAGATCGTCGAGGACTTGCAGGCGCTCGGCCTCGTGGAGCGGATCGAGCCCTACCGGCACGCGGTGGGCGTGTGCTACCGGTGCAAGACGGTGGTGGAGCCGCTCGTCTCCAAGCAGTGGTATCTCAACGTCAAGCCGCTCGCGGAGGTGGCGGTGCGCGCGGTGCGCGACAAGCGCATCAAGATCATCCCGCGCGTGTGGAACAAGACCTATTACCACTGGATGGACAACATCCGTCCCTGGTGCATCTCGCGGCAGCTCTGGTGGGGCCATCGCATCCCCGCCTGGTACTGCGACGCCGACGGCTCCGTGCACGTCTCGCGCGAGGACCTGCACGCCTGTCCCAAGTGCGGCGGCGTCCTGCGGCGCGACGAGGACGTGCTCGACACCTGGTTCTCCTCGGCGCTGTGGCCGTTCTCGACCTTCGGCTGGCCCGACGACACCGCCGAGCTGCGGACGTTCTATCCGACCTCCGTCCTCAGCACCGGCTTCGACATCATCTTCTTCTGGGTCGCGCGCATGGCGATGATGGGCCTGCACTTCATGAAGGACGTGCCCTTCCGCGACGTGTACATCCACGCCCTCGTCCGCGACGCCGAGGGCCAGAAGATGTCGAAGTCGAAGGGCAACGTGGTGGACCCGCTGGAGGTGATGACGAAGTACGGCACGGACGCCTTCCGCTTCACGCTGGCCGCCCTCGCCGCGCAGGGGCGCGACATCCGTATCAGCGAAGACCGCGTGGAAGGCTACCGCAACTTCGCCAACAAGCTCTGGAACGCCTCCCGGCTCGTGCTCGCCAACCTCGACGGCTACGACGCGCGCGCCGCCCGCCGCGCGCCCCTCGCGCTGCCCGATCGCTGGATCGCGAGCCGGCTCGCGGAGACGACACGCGCCGTGCGCACGCACCTGTCGCGCTACCGCTTCAACGACGGAGCGGGCGCGCTCTACCAGTTCGTATGGCACGAGCTGTGCGACTGGTATCTGGAAGCCGCCAAGCCCGCCCTCTACGGCAGCGACGCCGCGCGGCGCCAGGCCACGCAGCACACCCTCGTGACCACGCTGGAGACGACGCTGCGGCTGCTCCATCCCTTCATGCCCTTCATCACCGAGGAGCTGTGGCAACGGTTGCCCGCAGGTGACGGCCGAGGGGAGTCGATCATGATCGCGCCCTATCCGAAAGCGAGCCGCCGCAAGGGCGACGCCGACGTGGAGCGCGAGATGGCGGTGATCATGGACATCGTGACCGCCATCCGGAACATCCGGGGTGAGATGCGCGTCTCCCCCGCGGTCACCCTCGTCACCGCCGTGAGGCCCGCGCCCGCGCACGCCGCGCTGCTACGCGAGCATGCTCCGCTCATCCAGTCGCTGGCGCGGGCGACCCTCACCATCGACCCCGCCGCCTCGCGCGCGCGCGGCGCCGCCCTCGGGGTGGTGGGAGAGTCAGAAATCTACGTCGATCTGTCGGGCGTGGTGGACCTGGCCGCCGAGCGTCAGCGGCTCGAGAAGGAGATCAAGCGCGCCGACGAGGCCATCGCCTTCGCGCGCGCCAAGCTCGAGCGGCCCGACTTCACCGAGCGTGCGCCCGCCGAGATCGTGGCCAAGGAGCGCGACCGGCTCGCCCAGCAGGAAGCGCTCCGCGCCAAGCTCGTGGCCAGCCTCGCGTGGGTGGAATGACCGACCCTTCGGCGCCGCCCGCGGTCATCCGCCTCGGCGCCGTGGACTCCACGCAGAACGTGGCGTGGGGACTCGTCGACGAGAACATCGCCGACGGCACCGTGGTCACGGCGCAGAGCCAACACGACGGGCGCGGCCGCCGCGGCCGCCACTGGCACGACGAGCCCGGCACGAGCCTGGCCGCCTCCGTTATCCTCCGTCCCCGGCTCGCCGTGGCCGCGCTCGGCGGCCTCTCCTTCGCGGCCGCGCTCGCGGTGGCGGAGGCGCTGGAGTCCGAAGCGGGTCTGGCGCCGCGGCTGAAATGGCCGAACGACGTGCTCGTGGACCGCCGCAAGATCGCCGGCATCCTGCTCGAGTCCCGGGCGACGCCGGCCCCCGTGGTGGTGGTGGGCCTCGGCATCAACCTCACGCAGCGCGCATTCCCTGCCGCCATCGCCGACCGCGCCACCTCGGTGGCGCTCGCGGGCGGACGGGCGGCGAGCCCGGAGGCGCTGCTCGATGCCGTGGTGCGCGCGCTGGACGCGTGGC
>CAYQQT010000525.1:0-3411 GCA_964419375.1 uncultured bacterium | reverse complement strand
CCCATTGCCGGGGCGGGCGTGACGGCAGCGACGCTCGTCCACGTGGTGGTGAGCGGGCTCGCCACCGGCAGCATCTACTCGCTGATGGCGCTGAGCCTCGTCATCATCTACAACGCCACCCGCACGCTCAACTTCGCGCAGGGCGAGATGCTGATGGTGACCACCTTCATCGCGTGGTCGGCCACGCACGCTTTTTCGCTGCCGCTCACGCTTACCCTGGTGGTGGCGGTGGTGTCGGCGGTGGTGCTCGGCTTCGTCGTGGAGCGTCTCATCATCCGCCGGGCCATCGGCGCCACGCACTGGGACGTCCTCATCATCACCGTGGGGTTGTCGCTCATGCTGCGCGCCGGCGCCGGCCTGCTGTGGTCGCACGACGAGTTCGCCTTCCCGTCCTTTTTCTCCAACCGGCCCTTCGCGCTCGGCGGCGTGCGGGTGGCCCCCGTGTCGCTGGGCATCATCGGCGGCTCGCTCGCGCTCATGCTCGCCCTCTACGGGCTCTTCACGCACACGCGCCTGGGCCGCGCCATGCGCGCCGTCGCGCAGAACCAGCGCGCGGCGCGGCTGATGGGCATCAGCGTGGAGCGCGTGTACTCGACGAGCTGGGTGCTCGCGGCGGTGGTGGGGGCGGTGGCGGGCGTGCTGGTGGCGCCCGTCGTCTTCCTGTCCTCGAAGATGGGGCTCATCGTCATCAACGGCTTCACCGCCGCCGTCATCGGCGGCTTCGGCTCCATGCCGGGGGCGGTGGTGGGTGGCATGCTCCTCGGCGTCCTTGAGAATCTGGCGCCGCTCTATCTGCCCTCGGGGATCCGGTACTCCGTACCGTTCGTGGTCCTCATCGCCATCTTGCTCATCCGTCCCGCGGGACTGCTGGGCACCGTGGAGCGGCGGAAAGTCTGATGCGGCGCTGGGGGCTCGCGGCGGGGGGCGCGGCGCTGCTGGCGTGGCCGTGGGTGGCGCCGCGCTACTTCGTCTTTCTCGCGACTCTGGTGCTCGTCAATGCCGTGGTCGCCATCGGCCTCAACCTGCTCTCCGGCTACACCAACCAGCTTTCGTTCGGCCACGCCGGCTTCCTCGCCATCGGCGCCTACACGGCGGCGCTGCTCACGATCCACGCTCCCGTCGTGCCCGTCATCGTGACGCTGGCGCTGGCGGGCGCGCTCACGGCGGCGGTGGGCCTCGCCTTCGGCGTGCCGTGCCTGCGCCTGGGCGGGCTGTACCTGACGATGGCGACGCTGGCCTTCGGCTTCGTGATCACGGAAGTGATCCTGAACCTCGATGCGCTCACGCGCGGCGCGGACGGCCTGCGCGTGCCCACCGCACACCTCGGACCCTTCGCGCTCGGCACCGATGCGTCCCGCTACTACCTGGTGACGGGCGTGGCCGTGCTCATGATCGCGGCCGCGGTCAACATCGTGCGCACGCGTACCGGGCGTGCCTTCCTCGCCATCCGCGAGAGCGAGATCGCCGCGCAAGCGTGCGGCGTGCCGGTGGCGCTCTACAAGACGATCGCCTTCGGGCTCTCCGCCTTCTACACGGGGGTGGCGGGCGGGCTCTTCGCCTTCATCGTGGGCTACCTGTCGCCGGACGCGTTCGACGTGTTCCTGTCCGTCGACTTCGTGGTGATGATCATCGTGGGCGGCCTGGGCTCCGTGCCGGGCTCCATCGCGGGGGCGGCGGCGGTCACGCTGCTGCACGACTGGCTGGCCGCCTCCCAGAGCTACCGCCCCCTCATCTTCGGCGCCATCCTGATCGCCACCACGCTCTTCATGCCCGGCGGCATCGCCCGCGCGCTGAAGCGACGCGAACCCCGCCGCACCGCCACCAGTTAACGGAAACACTGAGGAGGATGTTCATGCGCCTGACTCTTTCCATCCTGGCCGCGCTGGTCGCGGTGACGGCCGCGCTGCCGGCCGCCGCCCAGCAGGGCGTCACCGACAGCGAGATCGTGCTCGGCTGCTCCAACTCCTTCACGGGGCCGCTGGCATTCACCGGGGAGCAGGCGACGAAGTTCGGCGTCGATCTTTACTTCAAGGTGATCAACGACGCGGGTGGCATTCACGGCCGTAAGGTGCGCACGGTGTACTACGACGACGGCTACAAGCCGCAGGACGCCGTCGCCAACACGCGCAAGCTCGTGGAGCAGGACAGGATCTTCGCCGTCATCGCGCCCCAGGGCACGCCCCCGGTGGTGGCCACGCTCGAGTACCTCGAGGAGAATCGGGTGCCGCTCCTCTTCCCCTTCCAGGGCTCGCCCATCACGCGTGGCAAGAAGTACGTCTTCAGCGGCATGACGCTCTACGATCGACAGTCGAAGATGATGATCGACTACCTCGTCGGGCAGCGGAAGCTCAAGAAGTTCGCCGCCCTCTACCAGGATGACGAGTACGGCAAGGCGTTCCTCACCGCCTTCGACAAGGACCTCGGCCGTCACGGCCTGAAGCTCACCGCGATGGAGCCCGTCAAGCGCGGCGCCAACGACGTGAGCGCGCAGATCGCCAAGCTGCAGGCGGCGAGGCCCGAGGTCGTGTTCCTCGTCCTCACGCCGGGCCCGGGCGCGCAGGCGCTCAAGGAGCGGCAGAAGATCGGCTGGACCGACACCCTCATGGTGTCCGCGGGCCCGCTCACGGACGAGCGCTATCTCGGCCTCGCGGGGGACGCCTCGGAAGGCGTGGAGGGGCTCTCCCTGTGGCCGGATCCCGCCGCCTCCGACCTGCCCGGCGTCAAGGCCTATCGCGAGGCGATGGCGAAGTATTTTCCGAAGAACGAGCCGAACCGGTACTCGCTCTCCGGCTACTTCGCCGCCATGCTCTTCGCGGAGGGCGCCAAGCGCGCCGGCAAGAGCCTCACGCGCGACTCGCTCGTCACGGCGCTGGAGTCGATGAAGGGGTTCGAGAGCGGCATCCTGCCGCCGGTGACCATCGGCGCCGATCACGAGACGCAACGGCAGGGGTTCTGGGTGCGCGTCGACAAGGGCCGTTTCAAGCAGCTGACGGACTGGCTCAAGTCCGAGTGACGGCAGCACTGCTCAGCGTCGAGGATCTCTCCATCACCTTCGGCGGGCTCGCGGCGCTGTCCGGCGTGAGCTTCGAGGTGCGTGCGGGAGAGATCTTCGCGCTCATCGGCCCCAACGGCGCCGGCAAGACCACCGTCTTCAACGTGCTCACGGGGCTCTATCGTCCCTCCTCGGGCCGGGTCCGCTTCGACGGCGCCGACCTCCTGCGGCTGTCGCCGCACGGCATCGCGCGGCGCGGGGTGGGGCGCACCTTTCAGAACACGGAAGTCTTCAAGCAGCTCACCGCCCTCGACAACGTGCTGGTGGGCGGCCACGCGCGGCTGCGCCGCTCGCTCTTCAGCGCCGCCCTCGGCCTGCCCGGCGTGCGCGCCGAGGTAGACGCCGCGCGTGAACGCGCG
>CAYQQT010000524.1:0-3411 GCA_964419375.1 uncultured bacterium | reverse complement strand
CATCATAGAAAGACGGCGAGGATGACGGCGGCGAGCACGAGACGGTAGATGACGAAGGGCAGGAGCGAGCGCCGCTTGAGGTAGTTGACGAGGAACCACACGGCGAGCCAGCCGCTCACGAAGGAGACGAGGACGGCGAAGAGCAGCGGCCCCGTTTCGGCGGCGGGCACACCTGTCTCGAGCAGCTGCACGCTCTTGAGGAGCCCGGCGGCGGCCGTGATCGGGATGCCGAGCAGGAACGAGTAGCGCGCGGCGGTGGCGCGATCGATGCCCGTCAGCAGCCCCGTGGTGATGGTGATGCCGGAGCGCGAGGTGCCCGGGATGAGGGCGATCGCCTGCGCGACACCGACGGCGAGGCCCGACGACCAGCGGATGCGCTCGAGCTGATCGCCGGCGCCCTCCACGCCGGGGACGGCCCGGCGATCGGCCGCCCACATGACGATGGCCCACAAGGCGGTCGTGAATGCGATGAGCAGCGGCGATCTGAGATTCGTCTCCACCATGCGGCCGAAGAGCAGTCCCGCCAGCCCCGCGGGAATGGTCGCGACCACGATCAGCGCCGCCACACGGCGCGACAGCGCGCCCGACATCATCCCGAGCAGCTCCCGGTGGAAGTAGGCGACGAGCGCGGCGAGGGTACCCATGTGCAGGGCGGCGTCCACCCTGAGGCCCTGGTCCTGCCAGCCGAAGACGTGGGGCACGAGGATCAGATGGCCGGAGGAGGAGACGGGCAGAAACTCGGTGAGGCCCTGGACGAGGCCGAGGACGGCCGCGTGCGCGTACGTCACCCGACGATGTCCTCGCCACCGTCCACGCCGATCACGTTGCCGGTCATCCAGGAGGTGTCCGGGTGGGCGAGGACGACGAGCGCGCGCGCGACGTCCTCGGTGGTGGTGAGGCGCCCGCTCGGGTTGCGGCGGCCCGCGGTGTCGGCGAGGCGATCGTAGCCGGGGATCTTCTGCGCGGCGGGCGTGGCCGTCACGCCCGCGCGGATCGCGTTGGCCGTGATGCCCTGCGGCGCGAGCTCGAAGGCGAGCTGGCGCACGTGGGACTCGAGCGCCGCCTTGGCGGCGGACACGGGCCCGTACGACGGCAGCACGCGAGTGCCGCCTGACGACGTCATGGCGTAGATGCGCCCGCCGCGCGTCATGAGGGCGCGGCCCACCAGCTCCTGCGTCCAGTACACGAGGCTGTGGGCCATGACGTCCGCGGTCATGTCCATCTGCGCCTGGGTGACGCCGTCTTTCACGGGGACGCCGAGAAAGGGCTTCAGCGTGCCGAAGGCGAGGGAATGGAGGAGGATGCGGAGCGTGCCCGCCTCGCCGCGCTCCTCCAGCACGCGCTGCATCTCCGCGGCCGTCTCCGCGCGCCGCTCGGGATCGGCGGCGTTGACGTTGAAGAAGCGCGCCTGGCGCCCGCACGCGCGGATGCCGGCGGTGATGCGCTCGACGTTGGCGAGCGTGGACTTGCGGTCGAGGTGGACGCCGAAGACGTCCATGCCCGCGCGCGCGAAGGCGAGGGCCGACGCTGCCCCAAACCCGGAAGACGCGCCGAGGACGAGAGCCCAACCGCCGAGCGTGATCGACGCGTCGCCGGTCATCGGCGCGTATGTTAGCACGCCTCTGGTAGGGTAAAATCCACACGCCATGCCGAAAACCGCGGGTATCATCCTCATCGGCAACGAGATCCTGTCCGGCAAGATCCAGGACGCCAACGCCGCCTACCTGTGCCGCGAGCTGCGCGGCCTCGGCGTCGACGTGCGCCGCATCACGGTCATCCCGGACGAGGTGGCGCTCATCGCGGACGAGGTGGCGGCCTTCAGCCGCGAGTTCGACGTCGTGTTCACCTCCGGTGGGGTGGGCCCCACCCACGACGATGTCACCATGGAAGGGGTGGCGCGGGCGATGGGCGTGCCCGTCGTGCGCCATCCCGCGCTCGCGGACCTGCTCGAGCGTTACTACAAGGACCGGATCAACTCCGCGCACCTGCGCATGGCGGAGGTGCCGGAGGGCGCCGAGCTGGTGAGCGGGGAGTCGCTGCGCTTTCCGACCATCCTCATGCGCAACGTCTACATCCTGCCCGGCGTGCCGGAGATCTTCCGGCAGAAGTTCGACGCCCTTCGGGAGCGCTTCCGCGACCAGCCCATCCACCTCAAGAACGTCTTCGTGCGCATCGGCGAGGGAACGCTCGCCGAGCATCTGAACGGCCTTCTCGCCGCCTTCCCGCTGCTGCTCCTCGGCTCCTACCCGGAGTTTTCCAATCCCGAATACCAGGTGAAGGTGACGCTCGAATCACGCGATCGCGGGTACCTCGAGCAGGCGCTCACGGACTTCCTCGCGCGCCTGCCCGCGGACGCGGTGGTCAAGGTCACCTGACAGGAGATCACGGCATGGCTCTCGACACGTCCGCGTTCGGCGCAGCACTCATGAAAGAGGTGGGTGAGAAGCGCAGCTTCGGCGGCCACCCCCTGTGGTTCAAGATCGCCGAGGGGCGCCTGTCACGGCCGGCCCTGGGGGAGTTCGCCAAGCAGTTCTACCTGCAGGTGGTGGAGTTTCCGCGCGCGGTGTCCGCGCTCCACTCCCGCTGCCCCGATCTCGGCGAGCGCGTGAAGCTGGCGGAGTCCGTGTACGAGGAGGAGACGGGCCGCCTGTCGAACTCCAAGCCGCACCCCGAGCTCTTCCTGGACTTCGCGGCCGGGGTCGGCGTCGCGCGCGCCGACGTCGTGCACGCGGTCCCGCTGCCGTCCACGGCCGCCCTCGTGCACTGGTTCGAGTACTCGACCAAGATCCTGCCCTTCCACGAGGGCGTGGCCGCCATCAACCTCGCCGCCGAGGGCCAGGTGGTGGGCGCCTTCGGTCCCTTCGCGCGCGCCCTGCAGCGGCACTACGGCCTCAGCGAAGGCGCGGTCGCCTTCTGGGACATCCACGAGATCGCGGACGCCGAGCACTCGGACGTCGGCGACCACATCGTGATCAAGCACGCCAGCACGGAGGAGCGGCAGCGCGCCATCGTGACCGCCGTCCGCACCTCGCTCGGCATGTGGTGGCAGTTCTTCGACGGGATGGACCGGGCCTTCGGGTAACCTGCCCCGGTGCGCGGCCTCCCGTTCGGCGTTGCCGTCGTCACCGCCGGCCTCTACTTTCTCGGGCTGGGCCAGGCGCCGTTCCTCGATCCGCCGGAAGGCTTTCACGCCGAGATCGCGCAGTCGATGCTCGAGAGCGGGGACTGGATCACCCCGCACGTGAACACCGTGCGCTACTTCGACAAGCCGCCCGTTCCCTACTGGCTGATGGCGGAGCGCTCGCTGCGCGCGCTGCTCGCGGAGGCCGGGCTCACGGTCACGCGCGCCACGGCGACGCCGGCGCCCTTGTACGAGGTGGTGCCCGAGCGCTGCCACGGTGCCGTGCTGGC
>CAYQQT010000523.1:0-3412 GCA_964419375.1 uncultured bacterium | reverse complement strand
ATCCTCGTGAACATCGTCCTGGTGCTGTTCCTGAGTGTCCTGGTGCTCCTCGAGCGCGACCGCGCGCGCGACTGGGTCATGAACTTCGTGGCTCCGGAGGACCGGCCGCTCACCCAAGACGTGAGCCGCACGGCGCTTCTCAAGCTCGGCGCGTACGTCCGCGCACAGCTCCTGATCATGACGATCACCGGCGTCGGGACCTTCCTGGGGATGTTCATCCTCGGCGTGCCGTTCGCCTTCCCGCTCTCGCTGCTGGCCTTCATCGGCGAGG
Organism: uncultured bacterium; assembly: GCA_964419375.1. GTDB lineage: Bacteria > Methylomirabilota > Methylomirabilia > Rokubacteriales > CSP1-6 > JBBDXO01. Next base: position 3,141 of record CAYQQT010000523.1, on the reverse strand, counting down.
CGATCCCGATGGCCGGGGCCTTCATCGCCGGTGGGCCGATCGTGCTGCTGGCGCTCCTGCAGTCGCCCCTCACCGGCCTGCTCATGCTGGTCTGGCTGGTCGTGATGCAGCAGCTCCAGGGCTTCGTGGTCGTCCCGGTCGTTCAGAGCCGGGCGGTGCAGCTGTCGCCGATCGTCGTGCTCCTCTCGGTGCTGGCGGGCGCGAGCCTCGGTGGCATCGTGGGCGCGATCATCGCGATTCCGGTCGTGGCCGTCGCCGATGTCGTCATCCGCGACGTGGTCTTCCCACTGCGCCGCGCCCGGGAGGCTCGCCGCGGGGCGCTCCTCGGGACGGCCCTAGGGCGATCCGCGCCCTAGGCGTCCAGGAATCGGCGCAGGAAGCGCTTCGTGCCCTCCTGGCGGGGCGCATCCAGCATCTGCTCCGGCGGCCCCTCCTCCACGACGACGCCGTCCTCCATGAACACGACGCGATCGGCCGCCTGACGCGCGAAGTGCATCTCGTGCGTGACCACGATCATGGTCGTGCCCTCGTGCGCAAGATCCTCCATGACCCGCAGCACCTCGCCGATGAGCTCCGGGTCGAGCGCCGATGTCGGCTCGTCGAAGAGCAGCACCTTGGGCTCCATGCACAGCGCGCGCGCGATCGCCAGGCGCTGCTTCTGTCCCCCTGACAGCCGCGCCGGGTACTCGTCGCGCTTCTCGAGCAGGCCGACCTTGTCCAGGAATCCCTCCGCCGCAGCGATCGCCTCGTCGCGTCCCATGCCGCGTACCCTCATCGGCGCCTCGATGCAGTTGGCGAGGACGTTCATGTGCGGGAAGAGGTTGAAGTCCTGGAAGAGCATCCCGGCGCGCAGCCGCATCTGGCGGATCTGCTCCTGGTGCCTCCGGCTCCGGGCGCGCAGCGGATCGGCCTGGAGCCGAAGCCCGTCGACCTCAACCCAGCCGACGGTGGGCTCCTCGAGAAAGTTGATGCAGCGCAGCAGCGTGGTCTTGCCGGACCCTGACCGGCCGATGATCATCACCGCCTCGCGCTGCCGGACCTCGAGGTCGACGCCGCGCAGCACGTGGTTGTCGCCGAAGTACTTCTCGACCGCCTCGAGCCGCACGATGACGTCGCCGAGGTGGGCGGGGAGCGCGCCCTCGTAGCCGCTGCCCGGCGGTGCCGGCCGCGTCCCGTGGTCGGGGAGAGGCGTTGTCGTCATCGGTCGCCTCGCGCCATCCGGCGCTCGAGCCTCTCCTGGAAGAAGCTGAAGATGATGGTCAGGGCCCAGTACACGAGCGCGGCGATAATGAACGCCTCGAGGGTGTTCAGGGCCGGTCGACCGCTGGTCTCCGCGCGCCAGAGCACCTCCTGCACACCGATGAGCGAGACCAAGGCAGAGTCCTTGATCATGGCGATGAACTCGTTACCGATGGCCGGTGTGACGATCCGCGTGGCCTGCGGCATGACGATCCGCCGGAAGACGAGTCGGGGAGGCATTCCAAGGGCCTCGGCTGCCTCGCCCTGGCCACGCGCCACCGCTTGAATCCCGGCCCGGAAGATCTCGGTCATGTACGCGCCGTAGTTGAATCCCAGGGCGATGATTCCAGCGGGGATGGCCGGCAGGATGATCCCGAGGAATGGGAGCGAGAAGAAGATGAAATAGATTTGGACCAGGAGCGGCGTCCCCCGGACGAGGGAGACGTACAGTGAGGCGATTCCGAATGCCAGGGGGTTCGCCGATAGCCTGCCCAACGCACCGAGAACGGCGAGCACCGTGGCGAGTAGGATCGAGCCGACGCAGACGAGGATGGTGATCCCGGCCCCGCCCAGGATGTACGGGGCCCATTGCGCGATCCATTCGATGGCAACGTTGTCGGTCGCGGCGAACGCCCAGACGATCCCTGCGAGCAGGGCCGCCCAGACCGCCATGACCGAGAGCCGGAAGGTTCTCGTCCGTAAGCGGCGGGCGTGGGCGATGTCCAGCAGGATCTGTGGCCGGGCTTTGGCCGCCTGTGTCATGACTTCCTCCGTACCCGCAAATGCAGAGCGGGGACGCACTTCTGCGTCCCCGCTCTTCCCAGATCGTAGCTTGCTTTACTGGCCCTTCGTCAGGTCCAGGCCGTCGAACCACTCCTCGCTGGAGGCGGTCAGCGTGCCGTCCTCATGCATCTCGCCGATGATCCGATCCAGCTCGGCCTGCAGCTGGTCGTGGGCCGGGCCCGCCTTGTCGGTGGCCACCGCGAGCGGCTCGAAGAACACTGGGTCGCCGACCTCGATGAACGGAGCTCCGTTCTCGAGTGACGCCGCCGCCGTCGTCGACGATGTCAGCCAGCCCTCGAAATCGAAGCGACCGCCGGCGACCGCGTCCGCGCATTCGGTGTCGGTCGAGAAGGTCGTCACCTGGACCCCCTCCGGCGGCTCCGTGGGATCTGGAGCCCCGCCGGCGAGCTGGAGGGTGCCTTCGAGCCACTGCTGATACGTTGTCGCCTCGCCGACGCACACCGTCATGCCGGCGAGCCCCGCGAGATCCGTGATACCCGACTCAGTGGTCGCCAGCATCTGCGCCGGCGTGTAGTAGTACGGTTCCGTGAAGTCGAGGACCCCCTCGCGCTCGGTCGTGATGGTCACTGAGCCTACCGAGATGTCGAAGCGTCCCGCCCAGCTGCCCGCCACTACTTCGTCGAAATTCGGCGTCACGAACTCGACCTCTACGCCGAGTCGCTCGCCGATTTCGTTCGCGACGTCGATGTCGAAGCCCTCGAACGTGCCGTCAGGCAGCAGCTCCGACTGCGGGGGGTACGCGGGGTCGGTTGCGACCCGGATGACTCCGTTCTCGCAGATCGCGGCGAGGAGATCCTCGCCGGACGCGGTGTCGCAAGCGGATCCGGCGCCACCCGATGCCGCCTCGCCGGTCGCCCCGGCGCCTCCACCCTGGCATGCCGCCAGGACAAGCATCGCGACCGGCAGGATCGCGAAACGTCGCAACTTCTCCATGGTCTCCTCCGTACGTGCGCCTGAACGGCGTCGTGATCTTTCGGTCCGCACGTTGTAGCACTTCGCCGCCTCGGCGGGCAAGGAACCGTGCCCAATCTCGGTGCAGCGCGGCATCGGTACACTCACGCCATGACGACGACCGAGCGACCGATGCCGACCGCAGCC
>CAYQQT010000522.1:0-3415 GCA_964419375.1 uncultured bacterium | reverse complement strand
CGAGCGCGAGGCACACGAAGGCGACGACGGACGATCGGATCCACTTGGCGCTCATTCGAGATCCCCCTCTTGACGGCGGTCACGGCACGATCGCCGCCCGCATGGCGGCGGCTCACCCGGGTCGCACCTTACTCCAGAAGCCACCGCCGCGTCCACGTCCGGTGGACGGCGCCCGCTCGCCGCCTCGAGGCTCCGGTTTGACTTGTCCCACGCGCTCCGACAGGCTCGGCGCGCGATGCCACCGGTCATCCGCGCTATGACAGGGGCTCCATCGATGGAGTGATATCATCCCGATATCACTGATGAGGAGGTCGCCGTGGCCCAGGTCGTGATCCGGAACATCGATGACGAGGCTATCCGCCGCTTGAAGTCGCGCGCGGCCCGGAAGGGTATCTCGCTCGAGCGCGAGCTGAGGACAATCCTCACCGACGCGGCCCGCGCGGATCGCACGGGGTTCGGCGAGCGGGCGGCCGCGTTCCGCCGGAAGCTCGCGGGTCGCCGGCACAGCGACAGCACGGTCTTGGTCAGGAAGGACCGCGAGCGGTGACCTGGGTGGTCGATGCCAGCATCGCCGTCAAGTGGGTCATTCCCGAGGTGCTGAGCGACAAAGCGGACCGCGTGCGCGACGGTGAAGACGATGTCCTCGCCCCCGATCTGCTGCTCGTCGAAGTCGCCAAGGCCCTCTGGAGGAAGACAGCGGCCAAGGAAATCTCTGCGCGCGAGGCCGACGACGCGTTCGACCTCCTGCGACACGGCAGGATCGACCTGCGACCCACCGGGCCACTGTTACCGCGGGCGATGGAGGTGGCGCGGCGCCTGGACCATCCGGTGTCCGACTGCGTGTACCTCGCCCTCGCGGAGCGTGAGCATGCGGCCCTCGTCACCGCCGATCATCGTCTCTTGCGCCGGCTCTCCGCCCGGAAGCTCGGCGTTTCGGTCGTCGATCTCCGAACCATCTGACTCGTCCGCCCGGAACCCCGGCATACCTCCTCGCGCACGCCGTTGCGGCGTGCCGCGCCGACCTGGGCCGCCCAGACGTACGCCGCGTCGCGCTCGCGCACGGCGGTCAGGATGGCGACCGAGCGAAGCTTCGCCTCGACGATGCTCTCCGTCGCGGAAGGATGGGGGCCTCGACGGCCCCCAATCCCCCCACGCTCCTCGAACGCCCGGGGGCTTGCAGAGATTCTAGGCCCCGATCTTAACGGGCCGCTTCGCCGCTAGGGCTACGAGTCCGGCGAGCGCGAAGGCGCCCGCGAACAGACCGAACGCGAGCACGTAGTTTCCCGTGCCGTCGTACAGGAATCCGCCCAGCACAGGCCCGAGCGTGGAAGCGGTCAGTCGAAAGGGCGTGGCCACGCCGCGGATCGCCCCCTGTGCCGCCCGCCCGAAGTAGTCCGCCCACGCGAGGCTCGTCACGAACACCTGCGCGCCGCGCGTAAGCCCGTACACCGTGGCGAAGACGAGCAGGGCCTCCAGCGACGCGGACCGCACGAGGAGCACGAGGCCGATGGCGCCTCCGAAGTAACACATGCCGATGCAGTAGCGCACGTGGACGCGCTCGGCGATGAAGCCCCACAGCGGCTTGGACACGCCCTGCATCACGTAGAGATACGTGAGCAGCCCGGCGGCGGCGCCCGCGGAGAGGCCCTTGTCGATCAGATAGGAGAAGAGATGGAGGTTGGCGCCCGTGAGCGCCAGCGCAGCGAGGTTGGTGCTCAGTACCAGCAGCCAGAAGGCGGCGGTCCGCACCGCCTCGCGCGCCGTGAGCGACACCTCGCCCGTACCCCGGCCCCTCGTCTGCTCCCCGATGGGGGGAGGCACGTCGCCGTCAGGGACGAGGCCGCTGTCCTCGGGGCGGTGCCGCATCGCCACCGTCGCGGCGCATCCGAGGACGAGGATCGCGATGGCCAAGCTGATCCACGCCATGCGCCAGCCGAAACGACCGATCACGAGGGCGAGGGGAATGGGCAGGACGATCCCCGCCACGGACATGCCCATGGTGGCCCACGCGAGCGCGCGGCCGCGCCGGCGGATGAACCAGCGCGCGACCGTCGAGTCCGCCGTCAGCTCGCCGAGGCTCACGAGGCCGATCGACATCAGGACGCCATAGCCCAGGAAGACGTGGCCGACGTTGTCGGCGAGGGCGAGCGTGGCGGCGCCCGCCCCCAGGCTGATCACGCCGACCGCCATGACGAGCCGTGGGCCACGCCGGTCGATGAGGGGACCGATCAGCGGCGCCAGGACGGCGGCGGCCAGCCGCGTGGTGACGCCTGTGGTGGCGAGCAGGCCGCGGCTGAGATTGAGTGCTGCGGCCATGAAAGGGAAGAAGACGCCGAAGGCGACAGTGACGACGCCGTAGCTGAGCAGGTGGGACACGAAGGCCGCACCGACGATGACCCAGCCGTAGAACAGCTTTGGCACAAGTCCCATTCCTTGTCGTGCCTCCGTGCCCCGCAGCCTACGCCTGTAATTCTTTCAAAGCTTCACGGAATCGGCGGCGCGCTGTCGAAAAACGTGCAATTGCTGGCGGACGGCTAACTCGGCTGCATCCGAAGCTACCGTCTTCCTGTCCTTCTTCGCTCTGGCGCTCTAGTTGCACAGACCACCCTTTCATCGGGGTGATGCCGCCGAGGCTGGGCGGCGCGAGGCCGGAACAACGAACCGTCGTTGAGAACAGAGGCTCTTATGAACACGAGCGGCCCCTCCAAGACGAACGCAGACTCTGCTGAATACGTCCGGTCGCTCGAGCTGGTCGACGCCCTCGGCCAGAAGGAAAAGCTGGTGCAGGCGCTCACCGAGGCGCGCGAGCAGATCACGGCGCTGCGGGAAGAGGTCGACAAGCTCTCGGCGCCCCCCGCCACCTACGGCGTGTACCTGTCGGTCAACGACGACGGCACCATCAACGTCCTCGCGCAGGGCCGCAAGGTGAAGGTGAACGTGCATCCCTCGATCGTCATCGCCTCCCTCAAGCCGGGCCAGGAGCTCATCCTCAACGAAGGCCTGAACGTCGTGCAGGCGGCGGGCTACGAGATCCAGGGCGAGGTGGTGATCCTCAAGGAGCAGCTCGACCCCGAGCGCGCCATCGTGACGCTGCGCGCGGACGAGGACAAGGTCGGTATCATTGCCGATCCGCTCCGCCAGCACCGCCTGAAGATCGGCGACCACCTGCTGATGGACGCGAAGTCCGGCTACCTGCTGGAGAAGCTGCCCAAGAGCGAAGTGGAAGACCTGTCGCTCGAGGAAGTGCCGGACATCGGCTATGAGGACATCGGCGGCCTCGGCAACCAGCTCGAGACCATCAAGGACGCCGTGGAGCTGCCGTACCTCTACGCGGACTACTACAAGGAGCACAAGCTCACGCCGCCCAAGGGCGTGCTGCTCTACGGCCCTCCCGGCTGCGGCAAGACCATGATCG
>CAYQQT010000521.1:2288-3421 GCA_964419375.1 uncultured bacterium | reverse complement strand
GGGGCGCCGGGCGCGGCGGACGCCCAGAAGAAGCAACTGGTCGTGGCGCTGAACCAGGATCCCGACATTCTGGACCCCACGCTGTCGCGCACGTACGTCGGGCGCATCATCTTTTCGCAGATGTGCGAGAAGCTCTACGAGATCGACGAGAGCCTGCGCATCCAGCCTCAGCTCGCCGCCGACATGCCGGCGCTGAGCGACGGCGGCAAGACCGTCACCATCAAGCTGCGCCCGGGCGTGAAGTTCAACGACGGCACGCCGATGACGGCGGAAGCGGTGCGGTCGTCCCTCGACCGGCACCGGACCATGAAGGGCTCCAACCGCCGCAGCGAGCTCGACTCCGTCACCGCCGTAGAGGCCGTCGACGCCCTCACCGTACGCCTGCGCCTGAAGGCGCCCTTCGCGCCGCTCACGGCCCAGCTCGCCGACCGCGCCGGCATGCCGGTGTCGCCCGCCGCCGTCCAGAAGCTCGGCGAGAAGTTCGGCACCGCCCCCGTGTGCGTGGGGCCGTGGCAGTTCGTCGAGCGCATCTCGCAAGACCGGATCGTGGTCGAGAAATCCCCCCACTACTTCGACCAGAGCCAGGCGAAGTTCGACCGCATCGTCTTCCGTATCATCCCCGACGACAACGTGCGCCTGGCCAATCTGCGCTCGGGCGACATCGACGTGATGCACCTGGTCGCGCCCAGCGACGCCGCCAGCCTCAAGAAGGAAGGCCGCTTCGAGGTCTCCAACGTGACGGGCCTCGGCTTCAACTCCGTCACGATCAACCTCAGGAACAAGACGGGCAAGACCAACGCGCCGGGCGACCTCGGCACGCCGCTCGCCAACGACCCGCGCGTGCGCGAGGCGCTCGAGCTGTCGATCGACCGCGAGGCGCTCAACCAGGTCGCCTACGACGGTCAGTTCACCGTCGGCTGCGGCCCCATCTCGCCCAACAGTGTCTTCTTCGACAAGACACGCAAGTGCCCGGCGCGCGACGTGGCGCGCGCAAAAAAGCTGCTCGCGGACGCCGGGCTGCCGAACGGCTACACCTTCGAGATGGTCATCGCCAACAATCCGCAGCAGCGGCGCGTGGGCGAAGTCATCCAGGGCATGGCCCGCGAAGCCGGCTTCACCGTCAACCTCCGCCC
>CAYQQT010000521.1:0-2188 GCA_964419375.1 uncultured bacterium | reverse complement strand
CACCGACCTCATCACCGCGCGCCGCAACATCATCTACCTCTACCACCAGAACTACATCGTCTCGTACCCGAAGAATCTGAAAGGCTACAAGGCGGTGCCCGACGGCCTCATCCGAATCAAAGGGACCACCTGGAACTAGCCCGGGATTCATGAGCGGCGCCCGCGAGCCCGGCGGGACCTGTCGTCGCGGTGGCGGCCCGCCGGCCGGGCTCCGTCACCCGCTCGCCCGAGCGCAGCGCTTCGCGCTGCGGACGGGACAAGGGGGTCCCTCTCCACCCGGCCGGCGGGCCGCCACCGCGACGCCACCCGCCGCGCTCGCGAGCGCCGCTCATGAATCCCGGCTGACGTCGGGTGTGTGGTGATCGAGTTTTTGGCTCGGCGGGCGCTCATTTCGGGGATCACGCTCGTGCTCATCAGTCTCGTCGTGTTCGCCGGGGTGCGGATGCTGCCGGGGGATCCGGCGCGCGTGCTCGCGGGGACGGAGGCGGATGAAGCGGGGCTCGAGGAAGTGCGCGAGAAGTACGGGCTGAACGACTCGATCGCGATCCAATACCTGAGATGGGCCGGGCTGGCGCTGCGCGGCGATCTCGGCGAGTCGATCCGGACGCGGCAGCCGGTGGCGGCCACCGTTGCCTTGAAGCTGCCCATCACCATCGAGCTCGCCTTCCTGTCGCTGCTCATCGCCGTCGCCATCGCGCTGCCCGCGGGCGTGATCGCCGCCGTGCGCCGCAACACCGTGTGGGACCTGCTCGCCAGCGGCGCCTCCCTCTGCGGCGTGTCGGTGCCGAACTTCTGGCTCGGCATCATGCTCATCCTGCTCGTCTCCGTGCGCCTCGGCTGGCTGCCCGCCTCCGGCTTCGTCCCCATCGCCGAGGACCCGCTCGGCAACCTCAAGCGCATGCTGATGCCGGCCCTCGTGCTGGGCACCGGCCTCGCCGCCGTGCTCATGCGGCAAACGCGCAACAGCATGATCGAGGTGCTCGGCGCCGACTACATCCGCACCGCGCGCAGCAAGGGCCTGGGGCAGAAGGCGGTCGTGGTGCGCCACGCGCTCCGCAACGGCCTCATCCCCGTGGTGACGATCCTCGGCCTGCAGATGGGCGCCCTCATGAGCGGCGCCGTCGTCACCGAGCAGATCTTCGTCATCCCCGGCTTCGGCCGCCTCATCGTGGAAGCGGTCTTCACGCGCGACTACCCGGTGGTGCAGGGCGTGGTGCTCATCACCGCCTCCGCCTACGTCCTCATCAACCTCCTCGTGGACGTGTCGTACTCGATGCTCAATCCGCGCATCCGCATCCGCGGCGCCGCCGATGGCGCCTGACGCCGCCGCGTACCCGTTCCCCCTCGACACCGCCACCTCCGCGGCGCGGAGCGGGCTGCTCCATCGCGCGTGGCGCGTGGGGCGCCGGCGACCGGCGGCAATGGTGGGAGCGTTCGTCGTCGCGCTCTTCGTCGTGATGGCGGTGGGCGCGCCGTGGATCGCGTCCACCGATCCCGTGCGCACGGACTGGAGCAAGCTGCGCAAGGCCCCGAGCGTGGCGCATCCCTTCGGCACCGACGATCTGGGGCGCGACGGGTTCTCGCGCGTGGTGTGGGGCGCGCGCATCTCCATGCAGGCGGGCGTCTTCTCGATCCTCTTCGCCATCGCCGTCGGCGTGCCCATCGGCCTCGCCGCCGGCTACTACCGCGGCGCGCTCGACCAGGTGATCATGCGCGTCACCGACGCCTGGCTCGCCTTTCCCTTCCTCATTCTCGCCATCGGCCTCGTGGCCATCCTGGGCCCCTCGCTCACCAACGCCACTCTCGCCATCGGCCTCGGCGCCATGCCCACGTACATCCGCCTCACGCGCGGCCTGGTGCTATCGACGAAGGAGGAGGACTACGTGGCGGGCGCGCGGGCGCTCGGCGCGGGCGACCTGCGCGTGATGGGCCGGCACATCCTGCCCAACATCGTGAGCACCATCATCGTGCAGGCGACGGTCGCCATCCCGACCGCGATCATCGCGGAGGCCGTGCTCTCGTTCCTGGGTCTCGGCGTCCAACCCCCGGCGCCGTCATGGGGCACGATGCTCAACGCCGCCCAGCAGTTCCTGGAGACGGCGCCGTGGATGGCCGTCTGGCCGGGGCTGGCGATCTTCCTGCTCGCGCTCGCGTTCAACCTCGCCGGCGACGGCTTACGGGACCTGCT
>CAYQQT010000520.1:0-3423 GCA_964419375.1 uncultured bacterium | reverse complement strand
GGCCGCGCCCTGCAGGCGGGCGGGGACGTCGAGCTGGCGATCCGGCCGGAGCGCGTGCGGCTGGCGACCGGCCCCGGCGACAACGTGCTGGAGGCGCGCATCGAGGTCCTCGTCTATCAGGGCGCGCAGACCGAAGTGGCCGCGCGCCTCCCCGACGGCCAGCGCGTGCTCGTGTTCGTCACCGAGCCCGCCCTCGTGCCGCTCGCGGTCGGGCAGACGGTGCGCCTGCACCTGCCCGCCGATGCCTTCATGGTGCTCGCGTGAAGCGGGGCGACGGCAGCGGTGCGATGACGGGCGCGGAGAAGATCGTCGCCGGCCTCGAGGCGGCGGGCGTGACGCTGGCCGCCTCGGTGCCCGACACGTGGATCGGCAAGCTCATGGCGGCCGTGCGCACGTCGGGAAACATTCGCGCGGTGGACGTCGCCCGCGAAGAAGAGGCGGTGGCGGTGGCGTGCGGCGCCAACCTCGCGGGCGGTCGCGGCGCCGTGCTCGTCCAGAATGCCGGCCTGCTGAACTGCGGCGGCATTCTCGCCGGGCTCGTCGAGCTGTACGCGCTACCCTGCTTCTTCATCGTGTCGCTGCGCGGCGACTACCGGGATCCCGTCTACTACCATGCGCCGAAGGGCAGGGTGACCGAGGCCACGCTCCAGGCGTGGCGCCTGCCGTATGCCATCGCCGATCACACCGGCGACCTCGCGGCCCAGGTGCGCCGCGGTGTCGAGTTCGCGGCGGAATCACGCGGGCCCTTCGTGCTGCTGATCAGCGGCGAGGATCTCGCGTGACGGGGCGCAAGCCGTTCCTCGACGCGCTCGTGAGCCTCCTCACGCCCGAGGACGTGCTCGTGTCCTGCCTGGGCGCCAACGCGCGCTGGCTGCCGCACATGCACGTGGCCGCGCCCGTGTTCGCGCTCTGCGACTCCATGAGCGCGGCGGTGCCGCTCGCGCTCGGTATCGCGCTCACGCGCCCGGAGCGCCACGTGGTGGCGCTTGAGGGTGACGGCTCGCTGCTCATGAGCCCGAACGTGCTCGCGACGGCGGCGGCGGCGGCCCCGCCCAACCTCACCATCGTGCTGTGGGTAAACGGCCATTACGAGTCGTCGGGAGGCCAGGCGCTGCCCGCGGCGGCGGTGGACTGGCACGCGCTCGCGCGCGCGGCGGGCGTGCGGCACGTGGAGACGGTGACGGAGCCCGCCGAGCTCGGTGCCGCCCTCGCCGCCGCGCGCAACGCGCCCGGCCCCGGGGTGATCGTGCTGCCCATCGCCTTCGATCCCGCCGAGACGATCCCGCCCTACTCGGAGCGCCCCGCGGAGATCCGCACGCGCTTCAAACTCTGACCTGGAGGACAGCATGACCACCACCATCCTTCGTTCGATCCGGCAGGCCGTCGCCGCCGCGGTGCTGGCGCTCGTCGCCGCCGCCGTGCCGGCCTCCGCCCAGCCCCGCGAGGTCGTCATCGGCGTGCTCTACCCGCTCACGGGGCCGGTGGCCCAGGCGGGTGTGGATGCCAAGGCCGCCGCGGAGCTGGCGGTGGAGATCGTCAACGGCCGCCACGACCTCGATGTGCCGCTGGCGCGGACAGAGGGATTGCCCGCGCTCGGCGGCGCGAAGGTGCGCCTCATCATGGTGGACCACCAGGGCAAGCCCGAGCTGGGTCAGGCGGACGCGGAGCGGCTGATCACGCAGGACAAGGTGCACGCGCTCTACGGCGCCTACCACAGCTCGGTGTCGGCGACGGCGAGCCAGGTGTGCGAGCGGTACGGGATCCCGTATCTGTCGGGCGAGTCGTCGTCGCCGTCGCTGCACCGTCGCGGTCTCAAGTGGTTCTTCCGGACGAGCCCGCACGACGAGCACTTCTCCATCGCCATGTTCGACTTCCTCAAGGAGTTCCAGGCCAAGCGGGGAGTCAGGATCCCGTCGGTGGGGATCTTCCACGAGGACACGCTCTTCGGCAGCGACTCCGCCAAGGTGCAGGAGCAGCTCGCGAGCCAGGGCGGCTACCAGCTCGCGACGAAGACGGCCTATCGCTCGCGGACCCCGTCGCTCGCCTCCGAGGTGCAGCGGCTCAAGGCGGCGGCGCCCGCCGTGCTGCTGCCGACGGGCTACACCTCGGACGCCATCCTCTTCATCAAGACGGCGCGCGAGCTGGACTACAACCCGCCCATGATCCTCGCCCAGGACGCGGGCTACATCGAATCCGACTTCGTGAGCGCGGTGGGCAAGGATGCCGAGGGCGTCATGTCGCGCTCGGTCTTCTCGCTCGACCTCGCCGCCAAGCGGCCGATGGTGGGACGGGTGAACGAGCTGTTCAAGCGCAAGCACGGCAAGGACCTCAACGACAACACCTCGCGCGCCTTCACCGGCATGATCGTGCTGCTGGACGCGATCAATCGCGCGGGCTCGACCGATCCCGAGGCGATCCGCAAGGCGCTGCTTGCCACCGACATGAAGCCTGAGCAGCTCATCATGCCGTGGAAAGGCGTGAAGTTCGATCCCGCCACCGGCCAGAACGAGCAGGGCACGCCGCTCATCACCCAGTGGCGCGGCGGCGCGCTCCGTGTGGTGTGGCCCTTCGCCCTCGCGAGCATCGACGTGCTCTACCCGCTCCCCAAGTGGGGCGAGCGCAAGTAACGATGGGCGAGGGCGGCATGCGGGTGGGCGTGGACGTCGGCGGCACCTTCACGGATCTCGTCGCCGCCGACGCCTCGGGGCGGACGTGGTCGTGCAAGGTGCCGACGACGCCCGCCAATCCAGCCGAAGGGCTGCTCAACGGTCTCGCGGTGCTCGCGCGTGAGACCGGGCCCTGGGCCTCGCTCGCCCACGGCACCACCATGGTCACCAATGCCATCGTCGAGCGCCGCGGCGCGCGCACCGCGCTCATCACCACGCGCGGCTTCCGCGACGTGCTCGAGATCGCCCGGCAGAACCGGAGCCACCTGTACCGGCTCGACCTGCCGGCCAGGCCCGAGCCGCTCGTGCCGCGGCGCCTGCGGCGCGAGATCACGGAGCGCGTCGCGCACGACGGCACCGTGCTGACGCCACTCGAGCTGGGCGAGCTGCCGGCGATCATCGAGGATCTCGCGCAGGAGGGTGTGGAAGCGGTGGCGGTGTGCCTGCTGCATGCCTACGCGAACGCCGAGCACGAGCAGGCGGTGGCCCGGGCCCTGCGCGAGCGCTTCGCCCACGTCTCGGCGTCGAGCGACATCAACGCCGAATTCCGCGAGTACGAGCGCACCTGCACGACGGTGCTCAACGCCGCCGTGATGCCGCTCGCGGCGCGCTATCTCGAAGATCTGGTAAACCGCCTCGGTGCTGCGGCGGCGCGCCGCCCCGTGCACCTGCTGCACTCGGCGGGCGGCATGATGTCGGTGGAGGCGGCCAGGGCGCGGCCGCTCGCCATGGCCATGTCGGGTCCCGCGGCGGGGGT
>CAYQQT010000519.1:0-3430 GCA_964419375.1 uncultured bacterium | reverse complement strand
GAGATCCCGACCCGGAAGTAGCAGCCGGGCCGCTCGCGAAGGAAGAGGCTCATGTCGTCGCTGGCCATCACAGGAGCGCCGGTGAAGACGGCCGCCTCGCCGAGCTCGTCCGCCACGCAGCAATGCACGATCGTCGTCTCCCGCTCCGGATTGACGACGGGCGGGCAGCCCATCGTCAGGTCCATCTGCGCCTCGGCGCGATAGGCCCGGGCCATGTCGGCGATGAACGAGTGCAGACGCCCCAGCATCTGCTCGCGCACGTCCATGTCGAATGTCCGCAGGGTGCCGCGCATGACGGCCTTGTCCGGGATGATGTTGTTCTTCGTCCCCGCGAGGATCTGTCCGACGGACAGCACGACCGTCTCCTTGGCGGCGACCTCCTTCGTGACGAGGCTCTGCATGCCGATCAGGATGTGCGCGGCCGCCGTCATGGGGTCGACCGACAGGTGTGGGTACGCGCCGTGGCCGCCTTTGCCGGTGATCTCGATGGAGAACCCGTCACCGGAGGCCATGGTGGGTCCGGGGCGGACGTTGACCTTGCCCGTCGGATCCTGGGTGGTGAGGTGGAGGCCGTAGATCTCGTCGACGCGGGGATTCTCGAGCACGCCGGCTTCAATCATCGGCTTCGCGCCGCTCAGGAGCTCTTCCGCCGGCTGGAAGATGAAGACGGCGGTGCCCGGCAGCTCGGCGCGCCGCGCGGCGAGGACCTCGGCGGCGGTGATCGCGATGGCGGTGTGCCCGTCGTGGCCGCACGCGTGCATCACGCCGGGCGTCCCCGACGTGAACGGCGAGTCGAGGATCTCGGTGAGAGGCAGCGCGTCGATGTCGGCGCGCCACGCGATGGTCTTGCCCGGCTTGTCGCCGCGCAGGATGCCGACGACGCCGGTGCCGGCGATGCCCGTCTTCACCTCGAGCTTCGCGGCGGACAGCCGCTCGGCGATGATCTGCGCGGTCCGCTTCTCCTGAAACGACAGCTCCGGATGGCGGTGAAAGTCACGGCGCAGCGCCACCATGGAGGCCAGACGCTTTGCGACCTCGTCGCCCCACGTTCCCTTCACGCTCATCTACCGCTCCAGCCAGACGTCCTGCATGCGGCCGTAGCTGTAGGGGGTGTGGTGGGGCACGAGGTTCTTCACCTGCGGCCAGTGCGCGAAGTAGTCGTAGCGCCAGGCGAGGACCGGGCGGGCCGCGTCGTCCTCGATCGTCTTCTGGATGCGTGCGAGCAGTGCCGAGCGCTTCCTGGCATCGAGCTCCTGTGACTGCTGGGCGACGAGCTTGTCGACTTCCTCGTTGCAGTAGCCCTGATAGTTTCGTGCCGACTTGCAGATGAAGCTCTCGGAGAGGATCGAATCCGGGTCGTCGATGCCGTACCCCGCGATGCTCGACGCGAGCTGGAACTCGCGGCGGGTGCTCACCCCGTACCACTGGGCGCTCTCGATCATGCGCAGGGTGCCTTCGACGCCGATCTGTCGCAGGTTGTCGATGACGAAGGCGGCGCCGTCGCGGTAGATCGCGATGTTGCGCGTGACCACATCGAGCTTGAGGGGATTGCTCGGCCCGTAGCCCGCTTCGGCGAGAAGCGCGCGCGCCCGGGCCTTATCGTTGCCGCGAGGCACATCCTTGCCCGGGAGCCCCCAGAGCCCGATGGGCGGCGGAGCGAGCGCGCCGCCCGGCACGCCGCCGCCCTGGAGCACGGCCTGCACGTAGCCCGCCCGGTCCATGCCGACGCTGAGGGCGCGCCGCATGCGCACGTCGTTGAACGGCGGCCTGGTGTGATTGAAGAGCAGGTGGTCCGCGAAATTGATTCCCACGCGTGTGATGACCATGCCGGGCACGGCAGAGCGGAGTTGCTCGGCGATCTGCGGCGCTCCGTCAGCGGGGCTCGCCACGTCGGCCCGACCCGCCTGCAGCGCCGCCGTGCGCGTGCTGCGCTCGGTGACGATGAGATACCGGATGCCGTCGAGATACGGACGGCCCTTGACGAAGTAATCGGGATTCCGGACGTAATCGACGTACTCGCCGGTCTTCCATTCCTTGAGGCGGAAGGGGCCGGTGCCGACGCACCGCGTGCGCTGCTCCGCGACGGGGACGTGCGCGGGCAGGACGGGCGAGTCGCCGCTCGCGAGCATGAGCAGGAGCGAGGTCTGCGGGCGCTTGAGCCGGAACACGACGGTGTACGGGTCGGCGGCCTCGATCGCCTCCACGGTGTCGTACCACTCCTTGCGCGGATTGATCCGGAGCTTCTGTGTCGCCTCCGACGCCTCGCGGACCATGTCGAAGGTGAACTTGACGTCACGCGAGGTGAACGGCTTGCCGTCGTGCCACTTGACGTCGCGCCGCAGGAAGAAGACGAGGTTGCGATAGCCGTCCTGCCACGACCACTTCTCCGCGAGGTCGGGCATCACGGAGTCGAGGGTCTCCAGCGGCTTCATGGGGTCGAACGTGACGAGGCCGTTGAAGCAGGGCTGGGCGGGCCAGATCGTCGCCAGCGTCGCCGACTCGTGGATCAGGAAGCCCTGCGTCAGATCTTCCCGCGTCAATACTTTCAGCACGCCGCCGGAACGACCCGGCGAGAGGGCGGGCGCGGCGGCGAGTCCCGCGATGGCGATGCCGAGGACGAGCGCGAGGACGGAGACGGCGAGGACGGTGCGTTTGGTCATGGTGCGCCAGCGTACACCGCCGCTACCGGTCCCGCCAGACGTCCGGCATGCGGCCGTAGCCGTACACGGTGTGGCGAGGACAGAGGTTCGGAGTCCCCTAGCAGGAGAGCGCGTAGGTGGGGCGGCGCGGATCGGCGCCGGCGGAGAGCACGCCCGTCTCGGGATCACGCCGGGTCACCACCGCGCCGATGCCGCAGGCGCCGATCTCGGTGACCTGGTGTCCGAGCGCGCGCAGCTCCGCCCGCGTGCTCTCGGGGATGGCGCGCTCGACGTTGAGCTGACCCGGGTTGTAGACGCGGGGCCAGAACGAGTTCACGAGTGTCTGGGTCGCGAAGCGGGGCGCCTCGACAGCCTGCTGCGGGTTCATCCCGAAGACCAGGACGTTGAGGATGAGCTGGAGATCCGCCTGCGCCTGGTCGTCGCCGCCCGGACATCCCACCGTGATGACCGGGACGCCGTTCTCGGCGATGAGGTAGCTGATCAGCGTGGTGCGGGGACGCTTGCCCGGCGTCAGCGCGTTCGGATGGCCCTCCTCGAGCACGAACATCTCGCTCCGCGTGCTCAGCGTACAGCCGAGCTCGGGCGCGAACGCCGACTTGCGGAACACGCCGCCGCTCGGCGTGAGCGCGATCATGTTGCCGTCGCGGTCGATCGCCGCGATGTGCGTGGTGCCGTCGGCCGCCGCTTCCGCGGAGGCGACGCGCCGCCCCGTCGGGGCCGACGAGGCGACGCCGTAGCCGCGCGGATCGCCGGGCGGCGGCGCTTCGGGC
>CAYQQT010000518.1:0-3432 GCA_964419375.1 uncultured bacterium | reverse complement strand
AGCTCCCCGCCCTCCTGGGTGAAGTCCGTCGGCAGCACGCTGAACTTCTTGATCTTCGCGTAGGACTGCAGCTGCGAGTTCTTCTCCTCCACCGTGCGCCCCACGCGCTCCACGATCTTCGGGTGCTTGACGATCACGGCAGGGTCGTTGGACAGGATCCCCTGCTCGCGGGCGAACTTCGTGAGCTCCTCGGGGTTCAGCGTGATGAGCGCCACCGGGTAGGGCTTGCGGTCGCCATAGACGAGCGCCTGGCTGATGAAGGGATCACCCTTCAGGAGGTTCTCGATGTTCTGCGGCGCCAGGTTCATGCCGCCCGCGGTCACGATGATGTCCTTCTTGCGGTCGGTGATGTACAGGAAGCCGTCCTCGTCGAGACGGCCGATGTCGCCCGTGTGGAACCACCCACTCGACTCGAAGACTTCCGCCGTCGCCTGCGGCTGCTTGTAGTAGCCCAGGGCGATGTTGGGCCCCTTCAATAAAATTTCGCCGTCGGCGGCGATCTTGATGTCGATCCCGGGCAGCGCCTGGCCGACGGAGCCGAACTTGTACTTGTCGGGCCGGTTGAAGGTGCCCGTCGGACACGTCTCCGTGAGCCCGTAGCCTTCGAGGATGAGAATCCCGGCGGCGTGGAAGAACTCCGCGATCTCGCGCGACAGCGGCGCCCCCCCCGAGACCGCCCACTGCAGCCGGCCGCCGAGCGCGGCGTGGAGCTTGGAGAAGACGAGCTTGTGCGCGAGGCGCTGCTTGATCCTGAGGCCGAGCGGCAACGGCTGGCCGCGCTGCTGGTGGCGGCTGACCTCACGCCCGACGCCGATGGCCCAGTTGAAGATCTTCTTCTTGCCCGCCGACCCCGCCTCCACGCCGGCGAGGATCTTGGCGTACACCTTCTCGAATACGCGCGGCACGCTGCAGATGAAGTGCGGCTGCACCTCCTTGAGGTTCTCGCCCACTTTCTCGAGGTTCTCGGCAAACGCGGTGGTGAGGCCGCGGTAGACGCCGATGAAGGACTCCAGGCGCGCGAAGGAATGCGCCAGCGGCAGGAAGAGCAGGTGCACCCACTCCGCCGACACCGGCATGCACCGCTCGCCCGCCACCTGGGAGGCGATGTGGTTGGCGTGCGTCTGCACCACGCCCTTCGGCGGCCCCGTGGTCCCCGAGGTGTAGACGATGGACGCGATGTCGCCCGGCACCGTGGACGCCACGCGCTCCGCGAGCGTGCTCTTGTGCGCCGCCTCGTTGTCGCGGCCGAGCCGGCGCAGCGTCTGCCACGTCATCACCGTCTTCGGCGGCTGCGGGGCGTCGTAGCCGCTCATGACGATGATGTGCTCGAGGCCCGGCATCGTGGCGCGGGCCTCCAGCACCTTGGACAATTGCGTGGGATCCTCGACGATGATCGTGCGCGACTGCGAGTCGTTCACGACGTAGGCGATGAGGTCGGGCGGGTAGCTCGGGTACACGGGCACCGTGATGCAGCCGGCACTGAAGATCGCGAAGTCGGCCTGCACCCACTCCGCGCGGCTGGCGCTGAGCAGCGCGACGGCGTCGCCCTTCTGCCGGCCCAGCGCGATGAGCCCCAGCGCGACCTCGCGCACGACCTCGCCCACCTCGCGCCACGTCAGTGTCTTCCAGACCCCGGCCTGCTTGAACATCTGCGCGGGGCGATCGCCGCTCTTCTCGACCCGGCTCCAGAACATTTTGGCCAGCGTGCCGTCCGCCATTGTCTCCTCCACGATACTTCGGCGACTTACGTCAGCAATTCTCAGGGGTTTCGCACACTACCATGCGGCATTTGACGCGACGCGATAAATCTCTTGACCCGGCTAACGCACCGCGTTAGCATGACCTCGAGGAACCAAGGACATGGCCAAACGCACCGCGCACACGCGACGGTCAGCACCGAAGGAGATACCGATGGAAACGAATAGCAAGAAGGCACAGGAAATCCTCACGCAGGGCACCGGCAAGGCCGTCGAGACGATGACGGTGTGGGCGGATGCGAATCAGCGCGTGCTGCGCGAGCTGGCCGAGCTCTCGGCGGCGACGGCGAAGGAGAGCGTGCGGCTCTACGCGGAGCTGCAGCAGAGCGCCATCGAGGCCATGCGCGAGGCGCAGGCGACGGCGCTGCGCTGGCAGGTCACGCTCCAGGAGGCGCCGAAGGATCCGATGAGCTGGTACCAGCGCGCGCTCACGGACTCCGTCGACAACGCGCAGAATGCCTTCCGGATGCTCGAAGGCAACGCACAGGCGGTCACGAAGTCGGCCGAGCGCCTGCAGACGACCGCCGAGCAGGCGGGCAAGGGCATCCAGGAGACGTTCTCGACGGTGGTGACGAAGATGAAGGACGTCTACGCCGCGTAACTGAGCTACTTCGGCTCGGCCTTGCGCTTCTGCAGCCGCTCCTCGAGGGAGCGCAGGCGGTCGCGCAGGGCCGACACTTCTTCCCGCAGCTTCTCGGCGTCCGCCTCCGCGCCGTCGCGCTTGGGCTCCGCCGCCGCCGACGACGCGGGCGCTCCCATCACCGGCCCCCACCCCGCGCGCGTCGCCCAGTCCTTGAAGAGCCGCTCGGCGTCGCGCTGGCTGGAGACGATGCCCTCCATCGACTGCTTCATCGACTTCTGCACGAAGTCCTGCCACGCCTCGCCGTGCTTGATGAGCTGGTGCAGGAAGGCCGCGGGCAGGTTCGCCCGGTGGTTGCGCTCGTTCTCGAGAATGATCTGGGTGAGCGTGACGGAGGTGAGGTTCTCGCCGGTGGCGGCGTCCACCACGGAGACTTCGCGCCCGGCGCGGATCATCTCCTCGATCTCTTCGAGGGTCACGTACCGGCTTTCCTGGGTGTCGTAGAGCTTGCGGTTGGAGTAGCGCTTGATGACGTACGCCATGCTCGCGCGATGGTAACACCGCGTGTCAAGCCTCACAAGATTCTGCGTGCTAGACTGCCTTTCTCAATTGCCGCTGGAGGTTGCATCGATGAAGCTCAAGGGACGCACCGCCCTCGTCACCGGAGGCTCCCGTGGCATCGGCCGGGCCATCGCGCTGGCGCTCGCCGAAGAAGGCGCGGACGTCGCGGTCAATTACGTGTCGAGCGAAGGCGCCGCCCGCGGCGTGGTGGAGAGCATCGGCAAGATGGGCCGCCGCGCGGTGCTCGCGCAGGCGGACGTGAGCGACTACCCCGACACCTACCGGATGGCGCAGGACGTCCTGAAGGAATTCGGCCACCTCGACATCCTCGTGAACAACGCCGGCATCAACTCCGACAAGACGTTCGTCAAGATGGACCACGCCTCGTGGCGGAAGGTGCTGAGCATCAATCTCGACGGCGTCTTTAACTGCACCAAGGTCTTTATCGACCAGATGCTCCGGCAGAACTACGGGCGGGTGGTGAACATCACCTCCGTCATCGGCCAGATCGGCAACTTCGGCCAGGCCAACTAC
>CAYQQT010000517.1:0-3440 GCA_964419375.1 uncultured bacterium | reverse complement strand
GTCTGCGCGCGCGGAGTGGGCGGCGGCGTCGGGCGCGGCGTGGGCGACGCATCCATGCGCTGCCGGAGGACGGCGCGGGGATTCAGCGGATCGCCGAGCCCGCCCGTGCGCCACGCGACAATGCCGAAGACGATGGCGCTGCCCGCGACGATGGCCCCGAGGAGGATCCAGAGAGTACGGGAGCCGCCCTTGCGCGGCGGCTGCGCGCGCTCCGTGATCGCTGCGCGTACGGCCGGCCCCGCGGCGGTAGGCGCCGTGGTGGCGGTGGCGGCGCCACGACCGCCGCGCACGTAATCCCACGCGCGCCGCAGGCGGCCGCCGTTACCGGTGGGCGGCACCACCGTCTCTTCACCGTAGTAGTGCGTGTAGTAGTGCGTATAGGTGTAGCCGGAGACCTCCGTCTGCAGATCGTT
Organism: uncultured bacterium; assembly: GCA_964419375.1. GTDB lineage: Bacteria > Methylomirabilota > Methylomirabilia > Rokubacteriales > CSP1-6 > JBBDXO01. The sequence goes on along the minus strand of CAYQQT010000517.1, from coordinate 3,027 downwards.
GAGCACGACGCCCCACACCTTGGCGCGCGCCGCCTCCAGGTGCGCCTTGGCGCGCTTGAGCACGAGGCGGCCCACCTTGCCCGCCTGGTAGACGAGCAGCACGCCGTCGGCCTGGCCCGCCACGATGGCGGAGTCGGTCACCGGCAGCGTGGGCGGCGTGTCGATGAGCACGATGTCGTACTCCGCGCTCACCGCGCGCAGGAACTCGCCCATGGCGGGCGAGGAGAGCAGCTCGGACGGGTTGGCGGGGATCGGCCCCGCCTCGATGATGTTCAGGTTGTCGAGGCCGGGCGAGGCCATGATGTCTTCCATCTCGAAGCGGCCCATCAGGATGTCCGCCACGCCGCGCACGCAGTCGCGCCACTGGGCGTTGCCGATGAGGATGTCCGACAGGCCGGGCTCGCGCTCGATGCCGAAGAAGCGGTAGATCGACGGCCGGCGCATGTTGCCGCCCACGAGCAGCGTGCGCTGGCCGTTCTGGGCCATGGTGAGAGCGAGGTTGACGATGGTGGTCGTCTTGCCTTCCTGCAGCGTGGGGCTGGTGACCACGAGCACCTTGCCGCCGCGCTCCATCCGCTGGAACTGGATGTTCGTGCGCAGCGTGCGATACGCCTCCGCCACCGGCGACTTCGGATCGAAGTGGGTGATGAGCAGCGCGTGGCTCCGCAGCACGTCGGGGTCCATCTTCGCGAGCCCGGGTCGTCGCTCGAGGAGCCGCTGCATCGTCTCGCGGGGATCGATGTGCGGCACGATGCCGAGCACGGGGACTTCGAGGTAGGTCTCGACGTCCTCGATGGTGCCGATGGAGGTGTCCAGCGTTTCCTGCACGAAGGCGACCACGAGGCCGAGCATGAGCCCGAGGAGGGCGCCGATGAACAGCGTGTTGAGCGTCTCGCTCCCCACCGGGGCCCCCGGCTCCGCGGCGGGCCGGATGAACGTCACCTCGTCGATGCCCTCGGACTCCTTGATGAGCGCTTCCTGGTGCTTCGTCTTCAGCAGCGTGAGCAGGTCGTCGTTCACCTTGGCGTCGCGCTGCAGCCGCTGCAGGCCGAGCTCGATGGCCGGCACCTCACGGTTCTTCTGCATGAGCTCGCCCATCTGCCGGCCGAGGATCTCCTCGCGGTTGCGCAGCAGCGCCACCTGGGCCGCCACCTCGCGCCGCATCTCCGCGCGCACCTCACGCAGGCGGTCGTCGATGGCCTGCAGGCGGGGGTGCTTGTCGGTGACCTCGAGCGCCAGGTTGCTGCGCTCGAGCATCAGCTCCGTCTGGGTGGCGGACAGCTTCGCCATCCCCGGGCTCGGCAGATCGATGTACACGCGCTCGGCCACGCTCGCGCTGTCGGTACGGGACAGGCGCGCCTGCACCTGCTCGAGCTCCGTGCGCTGCTGTCGCGTGCGCTCGATGTCGCCCCGCACCTGGGTGAAGAGGGAGAGGAGCACCGTGGACTCGGCCCCCGGCGAGATGACGCGGTTGGCGTCGCGGAAGGCCCACACCTCCTCCTCCGCCCGCTTCACGCGCGCCTCCACGTCCTTCAGCTGCGCCTCGATGAACTTGCGCGCCTCCGTGATGCGGGCGTTGCGGTTGGTCTTGCTGTAGTCGCGGTACACCTGCGCCACCGTGTTGGCGAGCTCGCGCGCCTCTCTTGGATTCGTGGAGGTGGCGACGATCTCGAGGATGGACGTGCTCGGCACGCGCTGGGTGCGGATCTTGCCGGCGATGTTGTCCAAGGCGGCCGTGTACGCCTTCGACTCGCGCAGCGCCTCTCCGCGCGTGCTCTGCGGCAGGCGGTTGAGCCGGCGCGCCACCTCCTCGAGGATGGGGTAGCTCTTGATGAGGCTCGCCTGCGTCTCGATGCTGTCCGACGTCGAGTACGACAGCACCTCCACGAGAAGGCCCGAGAGCGAGGTGGACTGCTCGAACTTCACGGCCGCCGTCGCCTGGTACGTGGGCACCTTCTGCTTGGCGAGCCAGAAGCTGAAGAGCATGGCCAGGATCATGGAGCCGATGATCGTCCACCGTCGCCGGCGGACGATCAGCCAGTAATCACGAAGGTTCATCTCGTACTGCGCCATCAGTGAGTCTCCGCCACGGGACCGGTGATGTAGAGGAAGGGCGCCTCCGAAAGGTCGAGCACCTTCGGCGCGCTCAGACGATGACCCTTGCCGTCCGCGAGCACTTCCACCCGGGGACGCAACGGATGGTTACGGTTCACCGCGATCACGCGCGCGATCTCCTCCGTGTTCAGCCGCACCACGGTGCCGGGCGGGAACACGGAGATCTCCGCCAGCAGCGCCTTGATGAGCGCGGCAGGGAACTCGTCGTGGCGTGTCTTGACGATGTCGCGGATCGCCTCGTGCGGCCGCAGGCGCGGGCGCGACGCGGGGGGCGCCGTGAGCGCGGTGTAGGTGTCGACGAGGCCGAGGATCTTCGCGTCGCCGTCGATGGCGGGGCCCTGCAGGCCCTGTGGAAAGCCCTGGCCGCGCTCGCGCTCGTGATGCTCGAGGACCGCGTCCGGGATGCGATCGGAGGGCGGGCCCCAGCGCCGGATGAGATCGGCGGACAGGCGCGCGTGCGAGCGGTACAGCGTCTGCTCCTCGCCGGTGGCCGTGTCCATCTTCCGCATCACCGCCTCCGGCAGCTGCCAGAGGGAGACGTCGATGAGACAGCCCGCCATGCCCAGCGCGAGCAGCCGCGCGCGATCGTAGCCGAGGGCGGTGCCGATACGCACCGCGAGCACCCCCACCCGCGCCTGGTGCAGGGCGAGGTAGTCGCCGCCGGGGCCGCCGGCGGGACTGTTGGCGATCCAGAAGAGGTCCGCGGAATCGCGCAGCGCGATGGCCACGCGATCCACCAGGCTCTCCAGCCGGGGCCACGGCAGCGACGCGTTGGCGCGCACCACGTCGCGCACCTGCAGCATGAAGTCCTGCAGCTCGTCGAAGAGCGCCTGCGGGCTTTCCGCGGGCGCCACGGGGGCGCGCTCCGGAGCGTTGGCGAGCGTGGGCGGGCCCGCCTGGCGCGCGGGCGGC
>CAYQQT010000516.1:0-3442 GCA_964419375.1 uncultured bacterium | reverse complement strand
AGGGCCGACCCGCTCGATGACCCACCGCTCGGGATAGTAAAACCCGAGCGTCGTCTCCGAGGCGTAGTAGCCGGGCACCTGGACCACCTGCTGCTGGGCACCAAGCCGTTCCCGTTCGGTCACGGCCAGCGGCGTCTCGATCACGACAGGTTGCGGCGGCACCCACACGTAGCGCAGAAGCTGCCCGTAGGGCGTCGCGGCACCGATCGACCACGGCATGCTCGGATGCGGCGTGGCCGAGGGCGCCGACGGATCGGGCGTGGGCACCGGCGAGGTCGCCGCCGTCCCACCCACGCCCGCGGCCGGGCTGACGGCGCCCGCAGCCACGGGCGCCATGACGATGAGCTCGGCGAGCAGGGATGCCATCCACATGGCTTCCCCGGATCGCAAACGCCACGCCGTCGGAATATCGAGGAGCGCCACGGCTTTGCCGAGGCGCTGCCGAGCGCTGGGGGAATCGAGGAGGGGGGATCGAGGAGGGCCGCGGCTTCGCCGCGGACCTACCGAGCGCCGGGGGGCTTGGGGGGCCCGTCGAGGCCCCCCATCTACTACATGATGCTGGAGCGCACCGAGGGGAACCAGCGCAGCAGGGGCGAGTCCTCGCAGAGGATGGTCTCGGCGCGCTGCGGCCCCGTCGAGATCAGGCAGAAGGGCACCCCCGTCAGCTCCTCCAGCCGCTCCAGGTAGCGCCGCGCCTTGGCGGGCAGGTCCGCCTCGTTCTTGGCGCCCACGGTGGACGTCATCCAGCCCGTCACCTCTTCGTAGACGGGCTGCAGCTCCGCCATCGCCGTCTCCTCTTCCGGGAAGTCGGTGATGACGTCGCCGCGGTAACGGTAGCCGGTGCAGATCTTCACCGTCTCGCAGTCGTCGAGGACGTCGAGCTTGGTCAGCGCCACCGTGTCGATGCCGTTGATGCGAACCGCGTAGCGCAGCACCACGCCGTCGAACCACCCGCACCGCCGCGGGCGGCCGGTGGTGGCGCCGTACTCGTTGCCGCGGGCGCGGATCTTCTCGGCGATGGCTCCTTGCATCTCGGTGGGCAACGGCCCCCCGCCCACCCGGGTCGTGTAGGCCTTGGCGACGCCGAGGACGCCGTGGATCTTCGTGGGCGGCACGCCGGTACCGGTGGCGGCTCCGCCCGAGGTCGTGGACGACGACGTGATGAACGGGTACGTGCCGTGATCGACGTCGAGCATGGTGCCCTGCGCGCCCTCGAAGAGGATGCTGTAGCCGGCGTCGATCCACCTGGACAGCAGCAGCGGGGTGTCGGTGATGTAGGGCGCCAGCCAGCCCGCGTAGCGCAGGTAGGGGCCGAGGATCTGCTCCACCGAGAACGTCTCCGCGTCGTAGATCTCGCGCAGCAGGCGGTTCTTCTGGGCCAGGTTGACCTCGAGCTTCTCGCGGAAGAGGCGCTCGTCGAGCAGGTCCACCATGCGGATGCCCACGCGCGCCGCCTTGTCCACGTAGGCGGGGCCCACGCCCTTGCCCGTGGTGCCGATGCGGCGCGCGCCCAGCTTGGCCTCGGAGGCCCGGTCGAGCGCCGGGTGGTACGGCATGATCAGGTGCGCGTTCTTGGAGATGAAGAGGTTGCCGTCCAGCGTGACGCCCCGCTGCACGAGCGATTCCATCTCCTCGATGACGGAGGCGGGGTCGAGGACGACGCCGCAGCCGATCACGCAGCGGCAGCCGTTGTGCAGGATGCCGGAGGGGATGGAGTGCAGGACGTATTTCTCGCGGCCCACCACGACGGTGTGCCCCGCGTTGTTGCCGCCCTGGTAGCGCACGACCACGTTGACGTGGGGGGTGATGACGTCCACCACCTTGCCCTTGCCTTCGTCTCCCCACTGTGCGCCGACGACCACGATGTTAGGCATGCCCTGCTCCTCCTACGTCTGCGAAATACCGCTCGGGGCGTGCGAGCACATCGCTCACCGCCGCCGTGCGCTCGCTGCCGGTACTCAGCTCCAGGGCCAGCACCTCTCCCGCGCCCGTGCGGGGACTGCCCACCACCAGCACGTGCCGCACGCGCTGGGCGCGCGCGTACGCGATCGACTCCTCGAGCCCGCGGCTGATGATGTCGCGCGCCACGGAGGCGCCGAGGTCGCGCAGCCGGCGCGCCAGCGACAGCGCCGCCGTCTTCTCCGCCGTGAAGTCGATGATGAAGAAGTCCGGGCCCGGCAGGTGCACCGGCACCGCCTGCGCCTCCATCACCGACAGCGCGCGCGCGACGTCGAAGGCGAAGCCGACCGCCGGACAATCGTACCCGAAGCGGGCCAGCATGTGGTCGTAGCGACCGCCGCCGGCCACGGAGGCGCCGAAGCCGGACACGTAGGCCTCGAAGTAGAGGCCGGAATAATAGTCGAAGCCCCGCACCTCGCCCAGGTCCAGCAGCACGGTGTCGGCGAGCCCGTAGATCTTCAGCAGCCGGTACACCTCCGCGAGGTTGGCGAGGGCCCGCGCCGAGCGCTCGTTGCGCGCGTGGACGGCCGCCCGCTCCAGCACCGACTGGTGGCCCACGAGTGAGGGCAGTGCCATGAGCGCCTCGCCCACGTGGCGGGCGGGCGCCAGCTCGGCCACCAGGCGCTCGAGGGTGGAGGTGTCCTTGCGCCCGAGCGCCTGGCGCAGCTCGCGCTGGTGCCCGGCGTCGGTCTTCACCTCTTCCAGCAGGCCGCGGAAAAAGTCGGGATGGCCGAGATCGATCTGGAATCCCTCCAGGCCGAGGGCGCGCAGCCCCTCGATGGCCATCGCGATGATCTCGACTTCCGCTTCCGGCTTCTCGAGGCCGATGAGCTCCACGCCCGCCTGGTAGAACTCGCGGTAGTGCGACACCTGCGGCTCGTCGTAGCGGAAGACGTTCGTCAGGTACGCCAGGCGCGTGGGCTTGGGCTCGTCGCGCAGGCGCGTGGCCACCACGCGCGCGATCTGCGGCGTGATGTCGGCGCGCAGGGCGAGCATGCGCCCCGTCTCGCGGTCGACGAACTTGAACATGTTCTCCTGCACGGCGACGTCCGTCCCCATCGACAGCACGTCGGAGAACTCGAAGGTGGGCGTGACGATCTCCCGATAGCCCCAGCGCCGGAAGATGTCCATCAGCCGGCCTTCGACGTGCCGCTTGCGCGCCGCCTCGTCCGGCAGGTAGATGCGCGCGCCCTTGGGCAGCTGCGTGTGCACGGGCTTCATGGCGTGCCGTCCAGGTGCGCGAGGGTGTTCATGCGGTGCATCGTCACCCACGCGCCCTGGTACTCGATCTCCGTGATGCCGGCGGGCGAGGCGTCCACGGACCAAAGGCGCTCGGGGCCGAGGCCGAGGGCCTGGAGCACGATCAGCCGCGTGACGATGGCGTGCGTCACCAGCGCCACCGTGGCGCCCGCGTGGCTCTCGCGCAGCTGCGCGATCCCCTCGCCCGCGCGCGCCGCCACGTCCGCCAGCCGCTCGCCGCCGG
>CAYQQT010000515.1:0-3446 GCA_964419375.1 uncultured bacterium | reverse complement strand
GGCGGGTCCGGTACCGGCAGGATTTGCGGGCGCCGTGACGGGCGGCGCATCGCGCACGACCGAGCTGGCGCGCTCGCCACCCATCATCGCCAGGGTGAAGGAGGTGATGGCGAAGACGATGGCCACGCCGGTGGTGATCTTGCCGAGCACCGTCGGGGTGCCCATGGAGCCGAAGACGGCCTGGCTGCCCGCGCCGCCGAAGGCGGAGCCGATGTCCGCCCCCTTGCCTGCCTGCAGCAGGACGATGGCGATGATGGCGAAGCACATGAGCACGTGCAAGACCGTGAGCGCGATGACCATCTACTCTCCCCTCGACGCGGCGCCACGCGCCGCCTTTCTGACGATGGCGATGAACTCGGGTGCGTTGAGGCTGGCGCCGCCCACGAGCGCGCCGTCGATCTCGCCCTCCGCCATGAGCGCGTCGGCGTTGTCCGCTTTGACGCTGCCGCCGTAGAGGATGCGCACCGTCTGCGCGATCTCCTTGGACGCCAGCTCCGAGACGAGGCCGCGCAGGTAGCCGTGCACTTCCGCCGCCTGCGCGCGGGTGGCGTTGAGGCCGGTGCCGATGGCCCACACGGGTTCGTAGGCGAGCACGGTGCGCGCGATGGCCGCTCCGTCGAGGCCGGCGAGGCCGGCGCGCAGCTGGCCCTCCACCGTGGTGAACGTGAGCCCCTGGCGCCGCTCGTCGCCGCTCTCCCCCACGCACAGGACCGGCGTGAGGCCGTGCGCGAGGGCGCCCGCCACCTTCCGATTGACCTGCTCGTCGCTCTCCCTCATCTCCTTGCGCCGCTCGGAATGGCCGAGCAGCACGAGCCGGCATCCCAGCTCCACGAGCATCGGGGGCGCGATCTCACCCGTGTGCGCGCCCGATGGCTCCGCGTGGCAGTTCTGGGCGCCGAGCCCGATGGGACTGCCGGCGACGATCTCCGACACGGCGGCGAGGGCCGTGAAGGGCGGGCACAGCACGACCTCGGTTCCCTTCGGGCGCTTGAGGCCGTCGCGCACCGCGGTGGCGAGCACGCGCGCCTCCGCCACCGTGCCGTTCATCTTCCAGTTGCCGATGACGAGCGGTGTGCGCATCAGGCCGCCTCCGTGAGGGCGTCCACCCCGGGCAGCCGCCGCCCTTCGAGGAACTCCAGGAAGGCGCCGCCCGCGGTGGAGATGTAGCCGATGCGGTCCGTCACCCCCGCGAGGCTCACGGCGGCGATGGTATCTCCGCCGCCGATGACGGTGAACGCCGGCGCTTCCGCCACCGCGCGCCCGATGGAGATGGTGCCGTTCGCGAACGCCGGCCTCTCGAACACGCCCATGGGCCCGTTCCAGACGATCGTGCGCGCCGTGCGCAGCACCTCCGTGAAGCGGATGACCGTCAGCGGCCCGATGTCCAGGCCCATGTGCGTGGGCGGAATGTCGCGTACGCTGACGGCGCGGCCGGAGGGGCTGTCGAGGCCCTCGGCCACGACGGCGTCCACCGGCAGCGTGATCTGCACGCCGCGGCGGCGCGCCGCCTCCATCGCCGCGCGCGCGGTGTCGATACGGTCGGGCTCCACCAGGGAGCGGCCCACCGCGTGACCGAGCGCGCGCAGGAACGTGAAGGCCATGCCGCCGCCGATGACGAGGGCGTCCACGCGGCTGAGCAGGCTCTCCACCAGCGCCACCTTGTCGGCGACCTTGGCGCCGCCGAGCACGGCGACGAGCGGACGCGCGGGCGATTCGAGAATGCGGCCGAGCGCCTCCAGCTCCTTGCGCATGAGCAGGCCCGCCGCCGCCGGCTTGAGGTGCCGGGTGATGGCCTCGATGGAGGCGTGCGCGCGGTGGGCGGCGGCGAAGGCGTCGTTGACGTAGCAGTCGGCGAGCGCCGCCAGCGCGCGCGCGAAGCTATCGTCGTTGGCCTCCTCTTCGGCATGGAAGCGCAGGTTCTCGAGGAGGAGGATCTGGCCGGCGCCGAGCGCACGCGCCAGGCGCTCCGTCTCCTCACCCACGCAGTCCGGCGCCAGCGGCACCGGGCGCCCGAGCAGCTCCGCCAGCCGCGCCGCCACCGGCTTCAGCGAGTACTTGGGATCGGCTCCTTTCGGTCGGCCCAGATGGGAGGCGAGTACGACGGACGCTCCTGCCTCCAGGGCGTAGCGCAGCGTCGGCAGCACGGCGCGCAGGCGGGTGTCGTCGGACACCGCACCGCCCTCGAGGGGCGCGTTGAGATCGGCGCGCACGAACACGCGCCGGCCCGCCAGCGGCAGCTGCTCGATCGAGAGCTTCAACTCACAGCGTCTTCGCGATGTACTTGATGAGGTCCCGCACGCGCGAGGAATAGCCCCACTCGTTGTCGTACCAGGCGAGCACCTTGAGCAGGTTGCCCTCGATGACGGCCGTGGAAGGCAGGTCGATGATCGAGGAGTGCGGGTTGCCGTTGAAATCGGAGGACACGAGCTCCTCCTCGGTGGCGTCGAGGATGCCGCGCAGGCTCCCTGCCGCCGCCTCGCGGAAGGCGTCGTTGACCGCCTGCACGGTGGCGGGCTTCTCCAGCTCCGCCACGAGGTCCACCACGGACACGTTGGCGGTGGGCACGCGGATCGACATGCCGTCGAGCTTGCCCTTCAGCTTCGGCAGCACGAGCCCCACGGCGATGGCCGCCCCGGTGGTGGTAGGAATCATGCTCAACGCGGCCGCGCGCGCGCGCCGCAGATCCTTGTGCGGGAAATCGTGCACGGGCTGATCGTTGGTGTACGAGTGCACGGTGGAGGCGAAGCCGCGCTTGATCCCGAAGGTGTCGTCGAGCACCTTGGCCGTCGTCGCCAGGCAGTTCGTCGTGCAGGAGGCGTTGGAGATGATCCGATGCCGGGCGGGGTCGTATGTTTTCTCGTTCACGCCCAGCACGAGGGTGACGTCGGGGTCCTTGGCGGGCGCGGTGATGATCACCTTCTTGGCGCCGGCGTTGATGTGCTTGGAGGCGGTGGCGGTGTCCCGGAAAAGCCCGGTGGACTCCACGACGATGTCGACGCCCAGCTCCTTCCACGGCAGCGTGGCGGGGTCCTTCAGCGCGCACACGCGGATCTCGCGGCCGTTGACGAAGATCGCCTCCCCCTTGGAGGTGACGTCGGCGTTCAGGTTGCCGTGCACGGAGTCGTGCTTGAGCAGATGGGCGAGGGTCTTGGCGTCGGCGAGGTCGTTGACGCCGACCACTTCGATATCGTTGGCTTCGAGCGCGGTGCGAAAGAAGACGCGCCCGATGCGGCCGAATCCATTGACGCCGACTCGAATACTCATGGAAGGGGCTCCTTGCGAGGACTTGCGATCAGTCGAAAGTATACGGTGACTTACAACACGCGGGCAACTGTGAGCACCCCCACCGCCGCCGCCCCCGCCGCGCGCAGCACGCGTGAGCACTCCGCGACCGTGGCGCCCGTGGTCAGCACGTCGTCGACGAGGACGACGTGCGCCCCGCGCAC
>CAYQQT010000514.1:0-3457 GCA_964419375.1 uncultured bacterium | reverse complement strand
GGCCGCTCGACGAGCGGGCGCTCCGCCGGGCGCTCGGCCTGGCTGGACGCGCTCGGCGACGGCGTGTCCGCGGTCAGTAGCTTCTGCAGCTTCACGCTCGTGGCGCGGGCGATGGTGCTGATGTCGAGCGCCGCGTTGTCCCCCGCCGGCGTGGAGGCCGACACCGGCGCCGCCGGGCGCGTGTCCGCGGAGACGAGCGTGGCGCGGCGCAGCCGCACGATGGTGTCGAAGTGAACGGCCTCGGCACCGTCGATCGCGAGGTGCCGGAACTCGACGCAGTCGACTTCAGGGAAGCCGAGCTGCTTGACCTTGCGGTGAAACGAGTCGGACATGCGCTCGACCACGAACATCACCCGCGGCGGCCGGGCCACCGAGACGTCGGCGGCGGGGTACAGCCGGCGCACCGCCTCGGGGTACTCGAGACACCATGAATAGGCTTCCACGGCCTTGAGCAGCAGCTGCTCGTCGCTGGCGCGGTCGATCGCGATGAGCACGAGGGAGCCGGTACCGTCGAGCGCGACCACGTCGATGTTGGCGTTGCCCAGGAGCAGTCGCGAGTCGAGGACGGTAAGGTCGCTTGCGATGGCGTCGATGTTCTCGATGACGAGCTTGCTCATCTTGCCGACCGTTTCCATCTCGAGCTTCGTGGCCACCAATTTCATCGGAACTCCCTTATTCCTGGGTGAGGGATCGGACGCCAGCCGGGCCGCTATTGAGCAAGGCCAGTACCAATCCCGATGATCAATGATAAGTGCCTGTGAACAAAAGTTTCTATAGCCTCTGCGACGGGCTCTTCAGGCCTGGCGCGGCTGTTTCCTGACCGGTGCCGGCGGCCGGGTCCGCACCCACCGATCAGAAACTGGCCACTTCTGGATTAGGCGTCGGTGAGCTTCTTTCGGAGCGTCTGGCGGGTGATGCCTAGGATCTTGGCGGCTTCGCTCTTGTTGCCGTTCACTTGATGCAGCACCTGCTGGATGTACGAGCGCTCCACGGCCGCGAGCGTTCGGGGCGCCTTGGATGTCTCCGCCGCCATGCGCGCCTCGGGCAGGCTGGAGAACTGTACCGGCAGGTGATGAGGCTCGATCGACTCCGCGGTGCTGAGGATCACGAGGCGCTCGATCAGGTTCTTCAGCTCGCGCACGTTGCCCGGCCAGCCGTAGCCGAGCATGACCACTTCGGTCTCGGGGGCGAGCCGCTTGACCGCCTTATGGAAGGTCCGGTTCGAATCCGCCAGGAAGCGGCGGGCCAGCGGCAGGATGTCGTCCTTGCGGTCCCGGAGGGGCGCGATGGCGATGGGGATGACGTTCAGGCGGTAGAACAGGTCCTCCCGGAACGTGCCGTCCTTGACCATCGCCTCCAGCGAGCGGTTGGTGGCGGCGATGACCCGCACGTCGACCTTGATGTCCCGCGTGCCGCCCACCCGCTTGAACATCCGCTCCTGTAAGCAGCGCAGGAGCTTCGCCTGCCCGCTGGGCGAGACCTCGCCCACTTCGTCCAGGAAGAGCGTGCCGCGGTCGGCCAGCTCCATGAGCCCCTTCTTCGTGCCTTTGGCGTCGGTGAAGGCGCCCTTCTCGTGGCCGAAGAGCTCGCTCTCGAAGAGGGTGTCCGTGATGGCGGCGCAGTTGACTTCCATAAAGGGGAAGGCGCGACGCGGGCTCTCGTAGTGCAGGCCCTTGGCCACGAGCTCCTTGCCGGTGCCGCTCTCGCCGTTCACGAGGATCGTGTGCGCCTCGCTGCGGGCGAGTTGGCCGATCACCTCGCGCAGGTTGCGCGTCGACGCCGATTCGCCGATGAGCTGGTCGGTGCGGTACTTGCCCTCTTCACGGCTCGTGAGCCGGTGGATCTCGCGCCGGGCCTTGACTTCCTCCAGAGCCCGGCTCACCGAGATGCGCAGCTTGTCGAGGTGCTCGAAGGGCTTCTCGAGGTAGTCGGTGGCGCCGCTTTTCATCGCCGCCACCGCGCTTTCGATGTGGCCGAAGCCGGTGATCATGATGACGGCCGTGTCCGGATGTCGGGTCTTGATCTCGCGCAGCACGTGGATGCCGTCGATGTCCGGCAGGCGCAAGTCCACGAGCACCACCTCCGGGCCCAGCTCGTCGGACATCTCGAGGCCCTCTTTTCCGGTCGCCGCGCCGTGCACGTCGATGCCGGATTCGCCGAGGACCTTCTCGACCAGTGCCCGAATGCTCCGCTCGTCGTCGATCACCAATACGTTATCCATCGTGCGACGATTCTAGCAGCCGTTAAGAAAGCGACCAACTGTAATGAAATTGCCCAGGCCGACACGGTACACCCTGCTGGAGTAACTCAGAAACGCCATCGATTATGAGCCCTTACGGTATTTCTAAAAGATATGGCAGACTCCTTGCTTGTCACTGTGGGCAGCGATGATAACGGCCATGACAACCCAAAAACCGCCGCTCACACACCTGTTGAAGGAGCTCATCCAGATCGGCATCGCGCTCACCAGCGAGCGCGATCTGGGTGTCCTGCTGGAGCGCATCGTGGCGGAGGCGCGGCGCTTCACGAACGCGGAGGCGGGCACCCTCTTCCTGCGGGAGGGATCGGTGCTGCGCTTCGCGGTCGTGCAGAACGAGGTGCTGGAGGCCCGCCTGGGTCGCGCCGAGACGCGCGCGCGCCTGCAGGCCGACGTGCTGCCGCTCGACACGCGGAGCCTCGCCGGCTACGTCGCGAGCACGGGGGTGGCCATCACGCTGTCCGACGCCTACGGCGTGGCCGCGGACCGGCCCTTCGCCTTCAACGCGGGGCTCGACGAGAAGACGGACTACTGCACCCGCTCCGTGCTCGTCGTTCCGCTGCAGGAGATGTCGGGAGACGTGATGGGCGTGCTGCAGCTCATCAACGCGCGCGACGACGCGGGCGAGGTGGTGGCCTTCGACGTGGAGTACGAGGGGCTCGTGCGCTCGCTCGCCTCCCAGGCCGCGGTGGCGCTGCGCAATGCGCGGCTGGAGGAGCTGTCCTTCAAGGACCCGCTCACGGGCGTGTACAACCGCCGCTATTTCATGGTGCGGATCGAGGAGGAAGCCAAGCGCCACAGCCGCTTCGGGGAGCCGATGTCGCTCGTGATGCTCGACCTCGACAACTTCAAGCCCGTCAACGACCGGCTCGGGCACAGCGCCGGCGACGACGTGCTGCGCGAGGTCGCGCAGGTGCTCTCGCGCAACTCGCGCAGCTTTTCGATCGTGACCCGCTACGGCGGCGACGAGTTCGCCGTGCTGCTCGTCAACACGCCCAAGGCCGGCGCCCTCCAGTACGCCGCGCGCATCCAGCAGGCGATCGAGCAGCACCCCTTCACACACGGCGGGGTGAGGGTGAGCGTGGGCGTGGCCACATTGCCGGACGACGTCACCGCCAGCGCCGATCTCATCCCCGCCGCCGATCGCGCCCTCTACGCCGCCAAGCGCGCGCGGGCTTGAGGTATTAGATAGGGGGCCCT
>CAYQQT010000513.1:0-3458 GCA_964419375.1 uncultured bacterium | reverse complement strand
TCGAGATCTGGGCGGAGAACCAGTGCGCCGAAAAGATCGTCACCGGCCGCGCCACGGTGGCGTTGCCGTCGCGCGCGTAGTCCACGTGCGGGTGTTTGCCCTATTACGCGGGCCCTTGGACTAAACTGTCACCTATGTTTCCGGCCCCCACCGCCTGACGATGGAAAACCACTTCTTCGAGCGCCCGATCCTGAACTCCCCCTACGCGTACCCGGCACGCCATTGGGAGCTCGACACAGAAGGACAGCCCACCGGCCGGATTACTGAGACTCGTCGCAAGGCGGAGTTCATCACGCCGATCCCCAGGCCGAAGAAGCACAAGAGGAACGCCGCGCAAGCCCGGTTGGTCTTCGACGAGGGCGCCGGCGTCTCGACCGCCACGCAGCAGTACGACCCGACGCCGATCATCAACGAGCTGCGCCACCGCGTGGACCAGTGGCGCGGCATCAGCAACGCCACCGCATGGGGCGTGACACCGGAGACGGCGCGGCTGCTGCAGCACTGGCGGCACCATGGGTTCGGCAGCGTCCGTCCCTTCTTCTGCCAGATCGAGGCGGTGGAGACAGCCATCTGGCTCGCCGAGGTGGCGCCGAACGAGCGACAGGGCAAAGGCTTCCTCGAGCACCTTGCCAATGCGAACAACGACGCCAACCCGGAGCTCATGCGCCTGGCGCTCAAGCTGGCCACCGGTGCGGGGAAGACGACCGTCATGGCGATGCTCATCGCCTGGCAGACGGTGAACGCCGTCCGGCGGTCGCAGAGCAAGCGCTTCAGCCGCGGCTTTCTCATCGTCACCCCTGGGATCACCATCAAGGATCGCCTGCGCGTGCTCTACCCGTCGGACCCGGACAGTTACTATGCGAGCCGCGAGCTGGTGCCGGCCGACATGCTGGAGGACGTCAAGAAGGCCAAGATCGTCATCACGAACTACCACGGCTTCAAGCGCCGCGAGCAGGTGGATCTGTCCAAAGGCGGGCGCGCGCTCCTCCAGGGCCGTGTCGACGGCGACCTGGACACGCTGGAGACGGAAGGGCAGATGCTCCAGCGCGTGATGCCGGAGCTGATGGGGCTGAAGAACATCCTGGCCCTCAACGATGAGGCGCACCACTGCTACCGGGAGAAACCGCGCGAGGACGACGAGGACGACGACCTGAAGGGTGACGACCGGAAGGAGGCCGAGCGCAACAACGAGGCTGCCCGACTCTGGATCTCCGGCCTGGAGGCGGTGAACCGCAAGCTAGGCCTCGCGCGCGTGATCGACCTCTCCGCGACGCCGTTCTTCCTGCGCGGATCCGGCTACGCCGAGGGGACGCTCTTCCCGTGGACGATGAGCGACTTCTCGCTCATGGACGCCATCGAATGCGGCATCGTGAAGCTGCCGCGCGTGCCCGTGGCGGAAAACATCCCCGGCGACGACATGCCCATGTTTCGCAACCTGTGGGAGAACATCCGCAAGGACATGCCGAAGAAGGGACGCGGCAAGGCGGAGGGGCTCGATCCCCTCGCCCTCCCTACCCGACTTCAGACGGCCTTGCAGGCGCTCTACGGCCATTACGACAAGACGTTCAAGCTGTGGGAAAAGGCGCGGATCTCCGTGCCGCCGTGCTTCATCGTGGTCTGCAACAACACGTCGACGTCCAAGCTGGTCTACGATTTCATCTCCGGCTTCCAGCGCAAGAACGAAGACGGCTCCACCACGCTGGAGAACGGCCGCCTCGCCCTCTTCCGCAACTTCGACGAGCACGGCAACCCGCTCCCCCGCCCGAACACGCTCCTCATCGACAGCGAGCAGCTCGAAAGCGGCGAGGCGCTCGACGACGACTTCCGCAAAATGGCAGGCGACGAGATCGACCGCTTCCGCCGCGAGATCGTCGAGCGCACGGGCGATCGCGGCGCGGCGGAGAACCTGACTGACCAGGAGCTGCTTCGCGAGGTGATGAACACCGTGGGCCGGCACGGCCGCCTGGGCGGCTCCATCCGCTGCGTCGTGTCCGTCTCAATGCTGACCGAGGGCTGGGACGCCAACACCGTGACTCACGTGCTCGGTGTGCGCGCCTTCGGCACGCAACTGCTCTGCGAGCAGGTGATCGGGCGCGCGCTACGCCGGCAGTCGTACGACCTGAACGACGAGGGGTTGTTCAACGTGGAATATGCCGACGTGCTCGGCATTCCATTCGACTTCACCGCGAAGCCGGTCGTCGCGCCGCCGCAGCCGCCGCGCGAGACGGTTCAGGTCAAGGCCGTGCGGCCGGATCGCGACGCGCTCGAGATCCGCTTTCCACGCGTGGCGGGCTACCGCGTGGAGCTCCCCGAGGAGCGGCTGACGGCCAAGTTCACCGCCGACTCCACGCTCGAACTCACGCCTGATCTCGTAGGTCCGACGAGAACACGGAACCAGGGCATCATCGGCCAGGCCGTTGATCTGGACCTGGAACACCTGGAAGATACCCGGCTGTCCACAGTGCTGTTCCACCTGACGCAGCGCCTGCTCTACACCAAGTGGCGCGATGCCGGGGAGGCGCCCAAGCTTCACCTGTTCGGCCAGCTCAAGCGGATCACGCGGGAATGGCTGAACAACCACCTGGAGTGCAAGGGCGGCACGTACCCGGCGCAGCTCATGTACCAGGATCTGGCCGACATGGCGTGCAACAGGATCACCGCGGCCATCACGGCGGCGTTTGCGGGGGAGCGCCCGATCAAGGCCGTGCTTGATACGTACAACCCGGTGGGCTCCACCGCGCACGTCAACTTCAACACGTCCAGGCCGCACCGCTGGGAGACGGACCCCACGCGCTGCCACGTGAACTGGGTGGTGCTCGACAGCGACTGGGAAGCCGAGTTCTGCCGGGTGGCCGAGTCGCATCCCAGGGTGAAGGCGTACGTGAAGAACCACAACCTCGGCCTCGAAGTGCCGTATCGCTACGGCTCCGAGATGCGCCGCTATCTCCCCGACTTCATCGTGCTGGTCAACGACGGCCACGGCGACGCCGATCTCCTGCACCTGGTCGTCGAGATCAAGGGTTATCGGCGAGAGGATGCGAAAGAGAAGAAAGCCACGATGGACACCTACTGGGTGCCCGGCGTCAACAACGCCGGCACGCTGGGACGCTGGGCGTTCGCCGAGCTGACCGAGATGTATCTGATTGAATCCGATTTCAAGGCGAAGGTGGCGAGCGCGTTCGATGAGATGATCGCCCGCACCGGCGCGATACCTGAGGTTTCCGCTTGACAGCTCTGCCCACCGCGCATGGCCGCGTGCCAGTGGCGCTCAGCGGATGGCGGTGCAGCGGCCCGCACGGCCTCGGAGATCTGCGACCGCACGCGATCCACCGAAAAATCATTCGTTGTTCCTCGATCGCGCGTTCTGAAGGCTCGCAGGTGGCCTCGAAAACGGGGTGTACAGTCGCCCCAGCACAAGGGGGCCTCGACATGGAAATCGATTCGCCAATCATCCCCGC
>CAYQQT010000512.1:0-3460 GCA_964419375.1 uncultured bacterium | reverse complement strand
AGTGTAGACTATCCCCCACTGATGGCCAAGAACGTCGGCTTCCTCGGACTCGGTCGAATGGGTTTTCCCATGGCGCGCAACCTCGGCGCCGCCGGCTACACCGTGCACGTCTTCGACGTGGCCGGCCCTGCGATCGCCCGCGCCGCCGCGCAGAAGGGGATCGTGACGCACGCCTGCCCGCGCGAGGTGGCGGCGAGCGTGCCGGTGCTGTTCTCGGCGCTGCCCAACGACGAGATCGTGCGCGACAGCTACCTTGGTCGCGACGGCGTCCTCGCCGGCGCCACATCCGGCCTCATCACGTGCGACTGCTCCACCGTGAGCCCCGAGGTGTCGCAGTCGATCAGCGCCGCCGCCACGGCCAAGGGCCTCACGCACATGGACACGCCCATGCTCGGCTCGTCGCCGCAGGCGGAGTCGGGCGACATCTTCTTCATGGTGGGCGGCGACCCCGCCGCCATGCCGGTCATCCAGCCCTTCCTCGACGTGATGGGGCGGCTGACCATGTACGTCGGGACGTCGGGCACGGGCAACCGCATCAAGCTGCTGCACAATGCCCTCGGGGCGGTGAACGCGGTGGCGGTGGCGGAGTCGCTCACGCTCTGCGTCAAGCTCGGCGTCGACCCTACGACCTATGCCGACGTGGTGCGCCAGGGCGGCGGCATGGCCTACTCGACCTATTTCGACCGGCGCGCCCAGCGCATCATCGAAGGCACCTACGACCCCACCTTCACCGCGGAGCTGATGCTCAAGGACGTCACGCTCGCCGCCCAGATGGCGGGCGACAGCCTGCCGCACCTGCGCATCCTACGCGAAGCGCTCTCCGCCTTCGGGGAGGCCGGCAAGCAGTGGGGCGGCGAAGACTTCTCGGCGGTCACCCACGTCATCGAGGAGCGGCTGGGGACGAGGATCTCGCGCACGCCCTGACGGAGTCGAAGTAGGAAAAACTTTTCCCGGGTTGTGTCGTGCTTGCCGCCGTTCGTATGCTGGACGGCGAGATACCCATGCGCACGGCTTCCGCTGCCCCCGTCCGCTTCGCGGGCGCAGTCCTCGCCCGGTCGCGGCACGTGTGCGCCTTCTTCAACAGCCGGGATGAGGAGTACCGCGTGCTGCTGCCCTTCATCAAGGAAGGCCTCGAGCGCGGGGAGAAGGCGTTCCATATCACGGACCCCGCGCTGAAGACGGACCATCTTCTGCGCATCGAGAACGTCGGCGTGGACGTCCCCGAAGCGCAGAAGCGTGGCCAGCTCGAGGTTCTCGTATGGCAGGAGGCCTACCTGCGCGACGGCCACTTCGATCAGGACGCGATGCTCGCCCTCATCGAAGAGGTGCTCCGGGCGGGCGTGGCGCAGGGGTTTCCGCTCACCCGTCTCGTCGCGCACATGGAATGGGCGCTGGAGGATCGGCCGGGTGTGGACGATCTGGTCGAGTACGAGACGCGGCTGAACTACATCCTGCCGAAGTACCCGGATCCCGTGATCTGAACGTACGACACCGCCAAGTTTGGCGGCGGCGTGGTGATGGACATCATGCGCACGCACCCCATGGTGGTCATCGGCGGTCTGCTGCAGGCGAATCCGTTCTTCGTCGAGCCCGACGAATTTCTCAAGGAGCTGCGCGCACGCGGCGCCTAGCGGTGGAGCCCGAGATGCCGGACACCCTGCGCTCGTCGATCCGCGATCTCGTCGCCCTCAGTACGCTGCCCGGGCTCTGGATCGGGCGCGACGTGTCGGAGATCATGTCGGGCCTCGTGGACGTCGCCGTCACGATGGGACGCCTCGATCTCGCCTACGCGCGCTTCGGGCCCGCCGGCGACCAGCCGATGGTCGAGGTCGCCGCAGGCCACCACCCCCAGCCGCTGGCGCCGCACGCGCCGGCGATCGGCCGCGCCCTCCGCCCGTGGCTCGATAGCGGGGCGGCAGTGTGCGGCGTCGAGATCGATCATCCGTTGAGCACGGGCCCGCTGCGCTTCGCGCTCATTCCGTTCGGCGGCCAAGGACCGCGCGGCGTGCTCGCCGTCGGCTCGCGCCGCGCCGGCTTTCCGACCGAGATCGACTCCCTCGTGCTCGGCATCGCGGTGAACCAGGCCGCCATTTGCATCCGCGCCGCGCGCGTCATGGCCGAGCGCGACCGGGGCGAGAAGGCGTTGCGCCGGCGCGCGCTGCAGCTGAAGGGGCTCACGACGGCGGCGGTGGCGATGAACTCGCTCGCCCTCGAAGAGGCGCTGCGTGTCATCACGGACGAGGCGCGCGACATCATCGGGGCCCACCAGGCGGTGACGACGCTCACCGTCGATCACGCGGGGCCACACGCCATCGCCACCGTGTCGCTGTCCGACAAGTACGCCGCGTGGCGCACGTCGCCGGGGCCGGATGACGGCTTCGGAATCTCGTCGATGGTGGGCAGCGGCGACCGCGTCATCCGCATGACGCAGCCGGAGCTGGAGGCGAGCCCCGCCTTTCGCGCCCGTGCCGCGCACGCGCGCCCCATGCGCGACTGGCTGGCCGCGCCGCTGATCGCGCGCAATGGGAGCACGGTGGGTCTCATTCAGCTCTCCGACAAGCTCGAAGGCGACTTCACCGAGGACGACGAAGCCCTGCTCGTGCAGCTGGCCCAGATGGCCTCGGTGGCGGTGGAGAATGCGCAGCTCTATCGCCGCGCCGAGGAGAGCAACCAGGCCAAGGACGAGTTCATGGCCACGCTGTCCCACGAGTTGCGCACACCGCTTAACGCCATCGTGGGCTGGACGACGCTGCTGAAGTCGGGCGCCCTCGATGCGGCGGCGGCGGCCCGCGCCGTCGAGGTGATCGACCGCAACAGCCGCCACCAGGGACAGCTCATCGAGGACCTCCTGGACGTCTCACGCATCACCGCGGGCAAGCTCGTGCTCCAGACGGCGCCCGTGTACCTGCCCGCCGTCGTCGAGGCCGCCATCGAGAGCGTGTCGCCCGCCGCGCGCGCGAAAGGCGTCGCGGTGAACGTCGTCGTCGCGCCCGGCGTGAAGCCCGTGTCGGGGGATCCCGATCGTCTGCAGCAGGTGGTGTGGAATCTTCTGTCGAACGCCCTGAAGTTCACGCCAGCGGGCGGGCGCGTCGATGTGCTGTGCCGCACCCGCGACGGCCAGGTGGAGCTGACGGTGAGGGACACCGGAATCGGTATCCCGGCCGACGTGCTGCCGCACGTCTTCGAGCGCTTCCGCCAGAGCGAGGCGGGGACGCACCGGTCGTACGGCGGCCTCGGGCTCGGCCTCGCCATCGTGCGCTACCTCGTCGAGCTGCACGGCGGGACCGTCACCGCCGACAGCGAGGGCGAGTCGAGCGGCGCCACCTTCATCGTGCGCCTGCCGCTCATCGCGCACTTCGCCCTGCCGTCGGCCGCCGCCGGTCCATCCGCGCCGGACGAGGTGCAGCTGGGGGCTCTCCGCCTCCTGGTGGTGGACGACGAGCCCGACACGCGAGAGCTG
>CAYQQT010000511.1:0-3465 GCA_964419375.1 uncultured bacterium | reverse complement strand
GCGTCGGCGAGGTCGCGGAGGACGGGGACCGTCATGTCCCAGCCCATGCACGCGTCGGTGACCGACTGGCCGTAGCGGAGCGCGGCGCGATCGGCGCCGATGTCCTGGCGTCCGTCTTCCAGGAAGCTTTCCATCATCACGCCGAAGATCGCTTGCTCGCCGTCGGCGAGCTGGGCGGCGATGTCGCGGACGACCGCGGGCTGCCGGCGGTAGTCTTTGCTGCTGTTGCCGTGGCTGGTGTCGATCATCAGGCGCGGGATCACGCCGGCGGCGCGCAGCGCGGCGGCCGTCTTCTGCACGCTCGCGGTGTCGTAGTTGGGCCCGCTCTGCCCGCCGCGCAGGATGACGTGGCAGTCGGGATTTCCGCGCGTGGAGACGATGGCGCACAACCCCTGCTCGGTGACGCCGAGGAAGCGATGGGGGTGCGCGCCCGCGCGCACGGCGTCGATGGCGATCTGCACGTCGCCGTCGGTGCCGTTCTTGAATCCCACCGGCATCGACAGGCCGGAGGCGAGCTCGCGGTGCACCTGGCTCTCCGTGGTGCGCGCGCCGATGGCGCCCCACGACACGAGGTCGGAGGTGAACTGGGGCGAGATGGGATCGAGGAACTCGCCGCCGGTGGGCAGCCCAAGCTCGGCGAGATCGAGCAGAAGGCGGCGCGCCAGTCGGAGCCCTTCGTTGATGGCGAAGCTGCCGTCCAGGCGCGGATCGTTGATGAGCCCCTTCCAGCCCACCGTGGTGCGCGGCTTCTCGAAGTACACGCGCATGACGACGCACAGATCGGCGGCGACCTCGTCGGCGAGCGCCGTGAGACGCCGGCCGTAGTCGACGGCGGCGGCGGGATCGTGGATCGAGCACGGGCCCACCACGACGAGGAGCCGGTCGTCGTGACCGTTGAGGATGCGGCCCACGTCGCGGCGGCCGCGGGTGACCGTGGCGGCGCCGCCCTCGCTTAGCGGCAGCTCCTCGATCAGGATGGCCGGCGGCAGGAGCGGGCGGAAGCTCTCCACGCGCAGGTCACGGGTTCGATCCGACATCCCGCGCAGATTACCTCTCTCGCGCTTGCCTTGTCGAGCGCGCTTGTCTACCTTAATGGGGACCTCGAAGGGCCCCCAAGCCCCCCGACGCTCGGTAGCACCCCGGCGAAGCCGTGGCGCTCCTCGGTTCGACAGGCTCCCATCAACTCGAAGTTCAGGAGGTACGTGCAATGACCGTACAGGCAGCCGGCTCCGGCCCCACACCGGCCATCATGAAATCCATCAACGAGGCGTTCAACATCCGTGACGTCGAGCGCATCATGGAGTTCTTCGCCGAGGACTGCACGTTTCTGATGGCCCGCGGCCCCGAGCCCGTGGGCCGCCGCGTGCACGGCAAGGCCGCCGTGCGCAAGGTGCTCGCCGACCGCTTCAAGGTCATCCCCGACATGCGATGGGACCATATCGACGACTTCATTTGCGGTACTCGCGCGGTGTCGGTGTGGATGGTGACCGGCGTCGGCAAGGACGGCGAGAAGCTGAACTACCAGGGCTGCGACATCTACGAGTTCCGTGGCGACAAGATCCTCAACAAGGACACGTACTGGAAGATGGTGGAGACGGCCGCGCGCCTGTAGCGTCGCGACGTCCGGCCTTACATCGCCTTCACCTCTTCGTCCCACACGGCCTGGCATCCGCGGTGGAAGAAGAAGAGCAGGCGGGCTTCGCGGTCCTCCACCTCGATCTCGACCTCGTGCTTGCGGATGAGCTGCTCGCATCCTGCGCACTTGCGGCCCGTGCCGCGGCCGGCCCAGAGCTTGCGTGGCGGCTGCGCGGGCAGGATCCCGTCGCGGATTTTCTCGCGGATGTATTGCCGGAGCTCGGAATCGTCCATGGCGCGTCCGTTCTGGTGCTGGGTCGGAATTCGTGGAAACCGCCCGCTCACCACTAACAAACTCGGTGCCACGTCGGTTCGGCGGACAAACCGACGATTTTCGCAGGCCCGGGACGTGTCGGCGTCCGGCGGCAGACATCCTGTCACGTCACGCTGTCAGCGTGGCGCGCCCGCCCTCACGCAAAGCGCCACCCGTCGAGGGCGCCGGGATCGTCGGGGACGATGCGCAGCGGCAGATCGTGGGGCGCCAGCAGCCCGTGTTGGACGAGCACCGACTTGGCGGCGGCGTCCCGGCCGCCACGCGGTACGGTCGGCATCATGGACAGCCGGCGGGCGAGGGCGCGCGCGCCCCGCCGTAGCCTGATCTCGGCGCCCTCACCGGTGCGCACACGGACCGTCTGTCCTGCTCCCGCCATCACCGCGGGGACCTGCGTCCACAGGCGCGCGCGCGAGACGGCCGGGATGCGGTCGACGCGGCCCGAGACCACATCCCAGGCGGCGAGCGCCTCGGCGGCGGACACGCCGGGACGGCGCTTGCGCGCGCGCGCCCACGTCAGCGACACCGCCAGCGAGCGACCGTGGCACACCACCCTGTGCGGCGTGCGCGAGGGCATGGACAAGAGCGTGCCCGGCGCCAGATCGAGCGTCGGCCAGCGCGCGCCCGCGCGGCCATCCGACATTTCCTCGGGCGTGCCCGGCGGCACGCGAGGGCCGAGCGTGACCGTGCGCCGGCCCTCGAGCTGCAGCCAGATCGAATCGACGTCGCCGTCGTGATGCAGCCCCATGCCCTCACGGCCCTGGCCCTGCACCGCGAACAGGAACGAGCACTCCTCGCGGAAGGGCCCGAAGAAGGCGGCGCGCAGGGCCACCATGAGACGCGCCAGCCGCGGCAGCACCTGGTGTGCCTGCGGCACGAACACCGTCTTGCCGGCGGCGACGGCGCCCGGCAGGCGCCGCGGATCGCCGGAGCGGTCGTAGCGCCTGTCGGCGGCGATCTGGAAGGGCAGCCCCGAGGCCGCCATCGCGAGGGCGCCGTCGAAGGTGGGAGCGAGAGAGCGCCAGGCGGCGTCACGAGGCGCCAGGACCACCGGCGCGCGCCCGAGCCGCGCGCGGCGGAAGCGGGCGATGGCGGCGTCGCTCGAAAACCAGGTGGTGAGCGGCGTGACGATGGCGGGCGCGCGCTCCGTCATGGACGCGTCACTGCTCACGCCGAGCACACGCGATTGCGCCCTTCGCGCTTGGCGCGGTAGAGCGCGTGGTCGGCCGCCTCGAGCACCTGGTCGCTCTCGGCAAGACGGTGCGAGGCGGCCGCCACGCCGATACTGACGGCCACCGAGACCCTGCGCGCGCCCTTGGAGGGACGGGGCGTGGGGGATTTCGTGAGGGGCCGGCCGCGGCCGCGCAGGACGAAGCCGGAGGCGTCCACCGCCTTGCGCAGCGCTTCGAGATGGGGCAGCACCTCGTCGAGCGAGGACTGGGTGAAGATGAGCGCGAACTCCTCGCCGCCGTAGCGGAAGGCGCGGCCGCCGCCGCCCACCTCCGCCAGCCGCGCGCCCACCATGCGCAGGAGCTGATCACCCACGTCGTGGCCGTAGG
>CAYQQT010000510.1:0-3471 GCA_964419375.1 uncultured bacterium | reverse complement strand
CTGGTCCGCATCCTGGGCGTGGCGGCGGCGGCGCTCGCGCGCTGTGGCTTCGGCGCCGTGCGCCGCGCGATCGTGGAGGACGCGGAGGACGCCGTCTTCACGCGCACGGACGGCACGATGCTCGTCGCGCTCACGCTGCCACGGACGACGGCGACCACCCAGGGGCTGCTCGAGGTCAACCGGTTGTGGGCGGGAGTCCGGCAGGTCGACGCACCGGCGTCGTCTTCTGCGCCGGTGACGGCTGCGACGACGACGCCCCAGGGCGCGTCGGACAGGAGGGCATCATGACGCCATCCCGACTCGTGCAATCGCCGGCCCCCCGGCTCAGGCTGTCGCTCGAGAGTGAGAGCGGCGCCCGCGGCCGTCACGTCTGCGACGTGGTGGAGCAGCTGGTGGGCCTGCACCTCGTCCGCGGCGCCATGATCGTGGCGCCGGATGGGTTCGTGATCGCCGCCCAGCTGCCGCCCGCGCTCGCCGTGGAGCCGCTCGCCGCGCTGGCGGCTACCCTCGGCCGCGAACTGGAGATCAACGCCGCCCGCCTCGGCCGCCCGCCCTTCCAGACGGCGCTCTTCTCGGCCGACGACGGGGCGCTGTTCCTCGGCACCACCCGCATCGGCTTCGTGGTCGTCCTCGCCGAGCCCCGCGCCAACCTCCACGCCATCCGCGGCGCCATCCGCGACGCCGTCGCGCGCATCGAAGCCGCGTGGCAGGAGCAACCCACGCCGCCCGACGCCTGACGTCAGCGCGCGAACAACGCCTGCGCCACCGCCGCCCGCAGCGCGGGCCCGCTGAAGGGCTTGCTGAGCAGATTGGTGGCCGCGCCGAGGACGCCGTGGTGGGCGATGGCGTCGTCCGTGTAGCCCGACATGAACAGGACCTTGAGGTCGGGCTTCAGGAGCAGCAGACGGTTGGCGAGCTCGCGCCCGCTCATCTCCGGCATCACGACGTCGGTGAGCAGCAGGTCGATCTGGGACCGCATGCTGCGGAAGACGCGCAGGGCTTCGCCCGGCGTCGCCGCTTCCAGCACGCGGTAGCCCGCGGCGGCGAGCATGTCCGTGGCCACCGCGCGCACGCCTTCTTCGTCCTCCACGAGGAGCACGGTGGCGGAGGCGCCATCGGCGGCGGGCGCCGTCGCCACCACCGAGTCCGCCACCGCGTCGTCGACCTTCGGCAGCAGGATCTGAAAGCGGCTGCCGCGTCCCGGCTCGCTCTCGACGGCGATGTAGCCCTCGTGCTGCTTGACGATGCCGTACACCATGGCGAGGCCGAGACCGGTGCCCTTGCCCGGCTCCTTCGTCGTGAAGAAGGGCTCGAAGATGCGTGCCTGCACGGCGGCATCCATGCCGGCGCCGGTGTCGGTCACGGTGAGGGCGACGTAGGGGCCGGGCCGTGAGCCGGGGTGGCGCGCGAGGAAAGCCTCGTCGACGACGATGTTGCTCGTCTCCAGCGTGAGGCGGCCACCGCCCTGCATCGCGTCGCGCCCGTTCACGGCGAGGTTGACGATCACCTGGTCGAGCTGCGCGGCGTCCGCCTTCACCAGGTGCAGATCCGGCGCGAGCGCGGTCACGAGGTTGATGTGCTCGCCGATGAGCCGGCGCAGCATGGGGGCCACGTCCTCCACGACGGTGTTCAGGCGCAGCACGCGCGGCTGCAGCACCTGGCGGCGGCTGAAGGCGAGGAGCTGGCCGGTGAGGGCGGCCGCGCGCTCGCCCGTGATCTTGATGAGGGCGAGGTCGGGCCGGATGGGATCGTCGGCGCGCAGGCGGTGCAGGAGCAGCTCGCTGCGGCCGGTGACGATGGTGAGGAGGTTGTTGAAGTCGTGCGCGATGCCGCCCGCGAGCTGGCCCACCGCCTCCATCTTCTGCGCCTGCTGGAGCTGGTTCTCGAGCCGCTTGGCCTCCGTGATGTCGCGGATGATGGCCACGATCTCCACCACGGTGCCGGAGGCGTCCCGCACGGCGGCGAGCGAGTGGCGCGTGTCCGCGAGCCGGCCCCCCGCCACCACCAGCACCGTCTCCAGGTCGCGCACCTGGCTCTCGCGCACGACGCGGCGCATGATGTCGCGCGCTTCCGCCTCGCCGCCGTGCAGGAAGTCGGCGGCGGGCCGGCCCACCACCTGGTCCACGGGGACGCCGAGCAGCGTCTCGGAGCCCGGGCTCGCGTAGATGAGGCGGCCGCGGCCGTCCATGCGCACGATGATGTCGGCGGAGTTGGCGGCCACGAGCTCGAGGAACTGGTGGGCGCGCTTCATCTCTTCGTAGAGGCGCGCGTTGTGGATGGCGGAGGCGGCGTGGTCGGCCAGCCGCACCAGCATCGCCTCGTCGTGCTCGCTGAAGTGGCGGGGTGAGCGCGCGTCGACGTAGATGAGGCCCTCCACGGTGTCTCCGACCCGGATGGGGACCGCCACCGTGGCCACGATGCCCTCCGCGCGCACGAGGTCGAGGTAGTCGCGACTGAACGCCGGATCGCCCGCGCTGTTGTCCGTGCGCCGCGGCTGGTCGGTGCTCCACACCACGCCGCCCATTCCCTTGCCTCGCTCGATGCGGATGGCGTCGTAGTGGGCGTAGCGCGCGCCCACCCAGTAACGGAAGGCCATCGTGTCGGAGTCGGCGTCGCGCAGCGTGATGCGCGCGAGATCGCCGCTGGTGAGGTCGCGCGCCGCCTCGCTCACCCGCTGCAGCACGGTGTCGAGGTCGAGCGAGGTGTTGATGGACTTCACGAGCTCGGCGAAGACGTCGCTCTCGCGCAGCCGCTCTTCCGTCTGCCGCCGCAACTCCAGCGCCAGCCCCACCTGCGAGGTCACGCCCTCGAGCAGGCTCAGCTCGATCTGCGAGGGGGCGCGCCCGCGCGTCCACCAGATCAGGAAGAGCCCGCCCACGAGGGCGCCGTTCGACACCGTGGGCGCGAAGAGCGCCGAGTGGGGCGGGAGCACGCGCACGTCAGGCACCCAGCGCGCGTCGGCGGCGGCGTCCATGGTCCACACGGGCTTGAGAGAGTGCGCCGCCGCGAGCAGGGCGTCGCTGGCGGCGATGCGGAAGGGCGTGCTCCGGAACCAGTCCACGAGATCCTTGGGGACGTGGTAGCCGCCGATGGGGATGAGCGCCCGCGCGGCATCGACGGTGTAAGCGCCCACCATGTCGGCGGCGAAGGCGCGCGCCACCTCGCGGGCCACGAGGCGCATGGTCTCGGGCGCGGGCAGGCCCAGCGACAGCGAGCGCGCCACCGCGAGCAGTGTCTCCGTCTCCTTGAGACGGCCGATGAACTCGACGAAGTTCTGCGAGTCGCCGGGCTCCGGGCTCATGGCACGAGGAGGGCGGCGCTCAGGACGCGCCGTCGCTCTGGAGGGAAGCCACGATGGCGGCCACGGCGGCGGCGGGCTCCGACGCGCCGGTGACGGGGCGACCGATGACGAGGTAATCGGCGCCCGCGCGCACGGCGGCGCGGGGGGTCGCCACGCGCGCCTGGTCGTCG
>CAYQQT010000509.1:0-3477 GCA_964419375.1 uncultured bacterium | reverse complement strand
GACGGCTTCTTCGGGGTTCAGATGATTCGGGTGGTGGACTCGGTAGTCGCTGTAGCCGCCGATCGGGATGGCGGCGAGGTCGAAGGGGCCGAGGCGGCGGCCGATTTCCGCGAGGCCGGCGTAGTAGCCGGTGTCGCCGGCGAAGAAGAACTTCTTGTCGCCGCCGGCGATGACCCACGACGACCACAGGCGCAGGCTCTGATCGGCGAGCGTCACCGAGCGTCCCGAGGAGTGCTGGGCGGGCGTGCAGATGAAGGTGACGGCGCCGAAGGTCGCCGACTGCCACCAGTCCATCTCGACGACGTCGTCGATGCCGAGGTCGAGCAGCCACGCCTTGAGGCCGAGCGGCACGAAGAAGCGCGGGTGATGCTCGCGCGCCAGGCGCAGCACCGTGCCCGCGTCGAGGTGATCGTAGTGATCGTGCGAGATCAGCACGGCGTGGATGGCCGGCAGATCCTCGAACCGCACGCCGGGCGGCACCAGACGCCGCGGACCCGCGAAGCGCACCGGGCTCGTGCGATCGCCGAAGTGCGGATCCGTGAGCACGTTGACCCCCGCCACCTGGACGAGGAACGTCGAGTGTCCGATCCACGTGATCGATGCCGGCGTTGGCGGCGTGCGCAACGGCGTGCCGTCGTTGGCCACCACCTCCAGCGGCTCGCCCCGCTCGGGGGTCGGCCCCCGCGCCACCACGTGACGCAGCCGCTGCCCCAGCGAATACGAGTACGACGGACTGACGTTACGGAACCCGCGCCCCAGATGGTGCCCCGGCCGATCCGAAGCCGGCACCGGCTCGCTCACCGACACCAGATCCGCAACAAGTAACGCGCCCAACGTCACCAACACCGCCGCCACCATATGCACCGTCCGCCGCCGAAACCATCGTCGCCTCATCAACCCATTCAGTAGAGCAACGACCCCGCCAACCCCAAACGCCGCGTAAGTCCCTGCCACCACACACATTGAAAGCCCGCGACACCCCGAGGCCCGGGACTTTCTCCGGTGCGAAACTCACCGCTCCCGTAATCCCCCGGCTAAGGAACATCCAGCCGAAGACCCGTCGACTCATCGACGTCACCCACGGCAGCGGCGGGGGATGGCGGGGATGGCTCGGGGGTCCGGGACCCGTTTCCCTCTCAACTAAGACCGCACGAGGCGTGTCGATGGAGCCCAGCCACCCCCGGCTCGAATCGGCCCCCATCCACGTGGTCGCCGGACCCCCGAGCCATCCCCGCCATCCCCCGCCGCGGTGGCAGCCGGCGCACGCGGAAAGCGTCGGGTCTACCCGGGGACGTTCTCCATCTGGAGGGCGTACAGCCGACGGTAGACGCCATCGCGCGCGATGAGCTCGTCATGCCGCCCGACCTCGGCCACGCGTCCTTCGTGGATCACGACGATGCGGTCCGCGTTGCGGACGGTGGCGAGCCGGTGGGCGATGACCATGACCGTGCGGTTGCGCATGAGCTCCGCGAGAGCCTGCTGCACCATGAACTCGCTCTCGGCGTCGAGGTCGGAGGTGGCCTCGTCGAGGATCAGGATGGGCGGGTCCTTGAGAAAGGCACGCGCGATGGCGAGGCGCTGCCGCTGGCCGCCGGACAGCCGCACGCCGCGCTCGCCCACGAGCGTGTCGTAGCCTTCCGGGGTCGCCTCGATGAACTCCGCTGCGTGCGCCTGCCGCGCGGCGCGCATCACGTCGTCGCGCGTAGCGTCGTCGCGGCCGTACGCGATGTTGTAGTAGACGGAGTCACTGAAGAGGAACGTGTCCTGGGTGACGATCGCCATCTGCGCGCGCAGCGAGGCCTGCGTGACGTCACGCACGTCCCGGCCGTCGATGGTGATCCGCCCCTCGGTGGCGTCGTGAAAGCGCGGCACGAGGTCCATCAGCGTCGACTTGCCGGCGCCGCTCATGCCCACGAAGGCCACCACCTCGCCGCGCCGGATGTCCAGATTGATGTCGCGCAGCGCGGGCTCCGTCGTTCCCGGGTAGCGGAAGGTGACGGACTCGAAGCGCAGCCCTGCCGTGAAGGCGGTCAGCGTGGCCGCCCCCGGCCGGTCGTCGATGGCGGGCGGCCGGTCGAGGATCTCGAACACGCGCTCCACCGAGGAAGTGGATTGCTGGATGGTGTTCGCGATGCGCGAGAGCTGACGGACGGGGCCGTAGAGCAGCGCCACCGCCGCCGTGAACGAGAAGAAGTCGCCGGCCGTGCGTGTGCCCGCGATTACCTGCTGGCCGCCGTACCAGAGGGCACCCATGATGCCGAAGGCGGCAAGGATCTCCATGAGCGGCTCCGTGATCTCGTCGGTGCGGTGATCCTTGAGGGCGAGGGCGAGGAGGCGGTCGTTGACGCGGTCGAATCGCCCCACCTCGTGGCGCTCGCGTCCGAAGGCCTTGACGATCTTCGTGCCGGAGAAGGCCTCGTGCAGGAGCACGTTGAGCTCGGCGATCTTCTCCTGCGCGCGCTTGTTGATCTTGTACAGCCGCTTGCCGATGACGCGCACCACCACGCCGATGACGGGAAAGATGAGCAGCGCGATGAGCGTGAGCCGCCACTCGCGCACGAACATCACCGACAGGAGGGCCACGATCATGGCCGCCTGCCGGATGGCCATCACCATTACCGTGGACGACACGCGCGCGAGGCGGTTCACGTCGCTGATCACGCGCGACATCAGCTCCGCGGAGTGCAGGTCGGCGAAGAACGACAGCGGCATGCGCTGGATGTGCGTGTACAGGGCGCGGCGCAGGGCGGCCACCACGCGCTCGCCCACGGACGCCATCAGGTAGGACTGCCCGTAGCGGGCGACGCCCTTGACGAGGTAGGCGCCGAGGAGCAGGAGCGGGATGACCTTCAGCATGAACAGGTCCCGCTTGATGAAGATCTCATCCATCGCGGGTTTCACCAGCCACGCGATGCTGCCTTCCATGGCCGCCACCACCAGCGCCAGTAACCCCCCCACCACGAGCACGCCCACGTAGGGCCGCAGGTAGACGAAGAGCCTGCGGTAGACGCCGAGGGCGGCCGTGATCACGCCGCGCGGCCGCCCTCCACGAGCCGGCGGTACAGCGCCTCCGTGGCGTCGATCTTCGCGCGCAGGGAGAAGTGCGCCTCCACGCGCGCCCGCCCCGCCCGCGCCATCGCGTGCGCGAGGGCGGGATCGCCGATCACGCGCAGCATGGCGGCCGCCATCGCCTTGGGATCTCGCGGCGGCACGAGCAGCCCCGTCTCGCCGTGGGTGATGAGCTCCGGCATGCCCTCGAGGTCGGTGGCGATCACCGGCCGCTCGCACGCGAGCGCCTCGCGGATGGAGCCCGTGATGCCGAGCCCGGCGAAGGAGGCGTCCACCACGAGATCGGAGGCGGCCAGCACGGCGGGCACGTCGTCACGATGGCCGAGCGCGAGCACGCGCCCGCCCACTCCCCGCGCGCGCGCCTCGTCGGCGAGCTGCGCGATGCGCGGCGGGGGCGCGCCCACGAAG
>CAYQQT010000508.1:0-3484 GCA_964419375.1 uncultured bacterium | reverse complement strand
GGCGGGACAGCCGCCGGCGGCGGCGGCGCGGTGACGCGGGGAGCGCTGACCGCAGGCGCGGGAGCAGGAGGGGCGGTGACGGCAGCGGGCGCGACGCGCGGCAGCACGCCCGTCACGAACTTCTCGGGCGCGATCCAGCGGCCATCCTTGTCGACGCGCACGGGCGCGTCCAGAACGATGGGCGTGCCGTCAATGCTCACGCGCGCCCAGTTGCGTGTGAAGGTGACCACGTGCCCGGGCGTGCGCAGGAACGCCTGCGTGCTCTCGGGAGTGGCCTCGAGCCGGCCGTTGACGCTCTCCGCCACCCGGCTCAGCTCGACGTACGCCCGTCCCTCGTGCAGGAAGGTCGGCACATCCGCGCCGGACGTGCGGGGCACCATCAGCACGAGCAGGACGAGGAGGAGGCGGATGACGCGCATCGGTGCGGCTATTCTAGCAACCGCGCCGCCGGCCGACGAAGTTTGCCGTGCCGTACGCGCGTCCGGCCGGTCGCTACGCGGGCGCGTGCATCCAGCGCCACACCTGCTCGGGTGTGATCGGCAGCGAGCGGATCACGGCCCCGAAGGGCGTGAGCGCATCTTCGACCGCATTGGCCACGGCGGCGGGACCGGGGATGGCGCCGCCCTCGCCCACACCCTTGGCGCCGAGCGGGGTGAACGGTGACGGATGCTCCAGGCGGTGCACCTCGATGTCGGGCACGTCGGCGGCCGTAGGCTTGAGATAGTCCATGAAAGTCGACGTCAGGAGCTGACCCTGCGCGTCGTACCGGAACTCCTCGAGCAGGGCGGCGCCGATGCCGTGCACGGTGGAGCCGTGCACCATGCCCTCCACGATGAGCGGGTTCAGCTCGCGCCCGCAGTCGTGGACGACGACGTACTTGAGGATCTTCACGACCCCCGTCGTCGGGTTCACCTCCACGAGACAGCAGTGCGCGGCGTTGGAGAACACCAGCTGCGAGCGGACGCGACGCGTGGCATCGACGGGCGCCGCGAGGGGATTCTGATGGGCATAGCGTGACTCGAGCCCGGGCTCTTCGCCCGCGGGCAGGCTGAGGACGTCCGCGTACGCCATCCGCGCGAGCTCCTGGAAGCTGACGTTGCGATCGGGGGCGCCGCGCACGATCACGGCGCCGCCGCGCACGTCGAGGTCGGCGGCGGCGATCTCCAGCCGGTGTGCGGCCAGCCTCAGAAGCTTCTCGCGCACGCGGGCGGCGGCGCCCACGATGGCGCCCACGTCGGTCACGGAGAACTTGTTCGAGTAGTTGCCGGAGAGGTACAGCCAGGGCGTGGTCGAGGAATCGAAGCCGCGCGCCACCGACACGCGGTCGGGGCTGAGCCCCAGCTCGTCGGCGACGATCTGCGCCACCACGGTCTCGTAGCCCTGCCCGCTCGCCGGATCGCCGAAGGCCACGCGCACGCTGCCGTCGGGCTCCATGCGCACCATCGCCGCTTCCGCCGAGCCCGAGGCGCTGCGACGGCCCGTCACCAGCTCATAGGAGGCGAGGTTCGTGCCCGCCGGCTCCACGGAGGTCGCGATGCCGATGCCGAGCAGGCGACCCGCGCTCCGCGCGCGCGCCTGCTCGGCGCGCCAGCCGTCGTAGTCGAAGCGCCGCAGCGCCAGCTCCAGTGTCGCCGGGTAGTCGCCGCTGTCGTACTGGGCGCCCGGCGGCGTCGTATACGGCATCTGCTCCGGTTGCACGTAGTTGCGCAGACGCAGCTCGGCGGGATCGAGATCGAGGCGGCGCGCGAGCAGCGCCATCGAGCGCTCCACGGCGAAGCACATGAACGGCTTGCCGATGCCGCGGTTGGCCCCGCTCGGACACTTGTTCGTGAGCACCGACCACGCCTCGTAGCGAATGGCAGGGATGCGATAGCCGTTGGCGATGTTGCCCAGCTTGATGAGGTTGTGCTGCGTGGGCGTGACGAGGTTCTTGCCCTCGTCGCTCACGTCGCGCACGCTGAGCGCGAGCACGGTGCCGTCGGCGCCGTACGCCAGCTCCACGTCCATGACGCCGTTGCAGGCGTGCATGAGGGCGGTGAGGTTCTCGATGCGGTCCTCGATCCACTTCACCGGCCGCCCCGACTTCCTGGCGAGCAGCGCGCACACGAGCAGGTAGGCCGGACGTCGCTTGTTGCCGAAGCCGCCTCCGATGTCGGGGCACCGCAGGCGGATGCGCGACTGCGCCACGCCCAGCGAGTCGGCGAGGATGGCGATGGTCAGCCCCGGCCGCTGATCGTTGGTCCAGAAGTCGAAGCTGTCGAGGCCGGTGTCGTACTCCGCGATGGCCCCGAACGTCTCCAGCGGCGTGGAGGCGTAGCGCTGGATCACGAAGCGCTCGCGCAGCACGCCGTCCGCGCGCGCGAGGGCGCCGTCCACGTCGCCGTACGTGAGCGTGTCGTGCCAGACGACGTTGGTGCCCATCTCCTCGTAGAGCAGCGGCGACTCCGGCCGCAGCGCCGCCTCGGGATCGACGACGGCGGGCAGCGGCTCGTACGCGACGACGATGCGCTCGAGCGCGTCTTCGGCGGTGGCGCGGTCCACCGCGGCCACCGCCGCCACCGGCTCCCCCACGAAACGGGCGCGGTCCACCGCCAGACAGAAATCCCGAACACCGGCGGGAGTCGGGATGAGCGGGCGAATCGGCCCCGACAGGGTGGCGGCTTCGGCGCCGGTGAGGACGGCGAGGACGCCGGCCATCGCGTCCGCCGCCCGCGTGTCGACGGAGAGAATGCGGGCGTGCGCGTGGGGACTGCGCAGCATGGCCGCGTGCAGCATGCGCGGCCGCGCGATGTCGTCGATGTAGCGGCCGCGGGCGGCGACGAAGCGCGCATCCTCCTTGAGCGGGACGGAGGCGCCCACCCAGCCGCTGCTCACGGAGCGGCCGCCTGCTGCACCGCGCGCACGATGTTGACGTAGCCGGTGCACATGCAGAGGTTGCCGGACAGCCCGTCGCGGATGTCGTCGGCGGTGGGCGAGGGGTTGTTCTGCAGCAGCTCGGTGGCGGCCACGATCATGCCCGGCGTGCAGAATCCGCACTGCAGCGCGTGGCAGGCGCGGAACGATTCCTGGAGCCGGCTGAGACCGTCGGGCGGCGTCAGTCCCTCGATGGTGGTGACGGCGGCGCCGTCGAGCTGGACGGCCAGCAGCAGGCAGCTGCGCGCGCTGCGGCCGTCCACGAGCACGGTACACGCGCCGCACACGCCGTGCTCGCAGCCCACGTGAGTCCCCGTGAGGCCGAGGTGCTCACGCAGGAAGTCGGCGAGCGAGCACCGTGGCTCCACGCGCGCCTCCACCGGTCGGCCATTGACGGTGAGCCGGACGGCGACGGGCTCCACGCTCACTCAGGCCTGCCGTTCGAGTCGGCCGATCGCATCGCTCACGGCCTGCTCCGTGAGCACCGCCGCCAGATGGCGACGATACGCGCCGGAGGCGTGCAGGTCGTCGGACGGCGCGCAGGCCTCGCGCGCCGCCAACGCGGCCGCGT
>CAYQQT010000507.1:0-3487 GCA_964419375.1 uncultured bacterium | reverse complement strand
TCCGCCTACCCAGGGTGACGGCCTCCAGCGTGACGGCGCTTACCGGGGGGCGCGCCTGGGGTCCACCTCGTCCCAACCTCGTTTGGCATCTTGCCTGGTGGCGCGTCTGCTTTGCCACGCTACGAGCAGCCACGCGATGATGGCGGCTGCGCTGGCAACCACGCCGGCGTATTCCACGACGCCGGGGCCGTAACGAAGGTCGATGGTCGTTGCTCCTCCGTCGGTCATCACTTCGAGATCGGCCATCTCGCCTCGCCGCGTGAGCAGCGGCGTCGATCCCCGGCTCGCCTGCCACAGCGGGTAATAGGCCAGGCCCGTGGGGGTCCAGCCGGCGGCGCGGCTCTCCAGAGTCCAGTGGGTGGGGGAGGCGGCGCGCGCGAGCGGGCGGGGCAGGGCGCGGACGTACATTCGGAAAGGGCCGATGGGTGGGCGGCGCGCGAAGGCCTGATTGTCCTCGAGCATGCGCAGGCGGCCAGTGTCCTCGTCGAGGGCGACCACGACGCTCACGTGGAGGCGGTCCGCGTACCGGTTGAACGTGACGGCGTCGAGGTCGAGCAGGCGACGGCCGAACAGTGAATGGCCGTCGAGCTGCTCGACGAGCGTGGTGATGGCGCCGGGGCCCGCCGAGCCACGGTAGACGAGTGCCGCGATGGGCGAGGGGTGCGTGAAGGTGCCGTTGATGATGTCGCGGCCGGCGGTGATCGGCGTGAGCGCCGTGATGTGCGTGTGCGGCCGCCACCACTCGGCGCCATACACGAGCGGCACGCCGGAGCGCAGGAACAGCACGCGCCCGGGGGGAGCGGCGCGAACCGCCGTCCACAGGTCGCCGAGACGCAGGCCCCGCTCGGTGGCGGCGTACGCCGGCCACACGCCGGGCCGAGGCCACAGCTCCAGCGTGTGATGCCACGCGCCGACGAGCGTGAGCGCGGCGACGACGGCCACGGCGCCCACGGCACCACGAAGCCTGAGGCGCCACGTGATCGCCTCCAGGCCGACGGCGCCGGCGATGATGAACGCCAGCCACATGGAGTCGAGCACGCGGTCCGCGGGTAGCGAGCGCAAGCCGAGCGGCTCGATCACGAGCGCGTCCACGCACACCACGGCGAGCATCGCCCACGGCCATACGGCCACCACGCGCACCGCCACCGTGCGCGTGAGCCACGCCGCCAGCGCGAGGAGCGCAAGCGCGGCCAGGAGCGGCTGGGCGAGCGGCGTCGCGAGCAGCGAGTCCACGGTGACGTCGCGCCACGCGAGCGCGCGCGTGTGAGCGAGGCGCGCGAGCAGCGGCACCGTCCAGAATGCCGTGAGCGCCGCCGCGAGCGCGAGCGTGACTGCCGCCGCGCGCAGCCGATGGCGTCGATCGCCGGCGCCGAGAGCGGCCACGAGCGCGATCAGCACCGCGGCCGCGGGCAGGTGCGCCGGATGCATCAACGTGATGGCCGCTACCAGCGGCGGCGCCGCCCACGGTACGCGCCGGCGGCCCTCGATCCACGGCAGGAGGGCCAGCATCAGCAGCGGCAGCAGCGACCATCCCAGGCGCGCGGGCGCCATGCCGATGTGCACGCCACCCTCGACACCGCTCGCGATGTCGCCGGAGAGCGTGAGCGCGACGAAGGCGCCGGGCAGCGCCGCCCAGCCCGAGCCGAGCAGGCGCGCGAGCAGCGCGAACACGGTGATGCCGGGCGCCAGGTACGTCAGCCACAGCAATGTCTGGTACGCGGCCGGGGGCGTGACGATCCCGGCCGAGAGCGACGGCACCAGCGCGCCCAGGTAGGAGAACAGCGGCGGGTAGAACTGCAGCTCGGGATAGCCGGCCCACCAGCCCGGATTCCACGCCCACGGCGCGGGCCCGAACGTGACGACGTGCCAGAGGCGGTAGAGCTGGCCGGGATGATCGTCGAAGACGAGGAGGTCGATGCCGATCGACGCGAAGGCGAAGGCCGCGCCGTAGCCGAGGAGGAGAATGAGCGGGAGCGTGACGGACGGAGTGACCACGTCGAATTACGATACTGCAATTGACTCGGCATCTTGACGCCTCCTTGTGACGCGCCTACCGTTGCGGAGGAAGGGAGGGGAAACGGGCAATGAGCCAGAGGGGGGGCGAGTGGCTTGCGAGCCGACGGGTGGCGCCGTTTTACGTGATGGTGCCGGAGCCGTATCGGCCGCACCTCGTAGTCTGGGTCGAGGCCGCGACCGGAAAAGTGCCCGGTTTCGAGATCATCCTCCCCGACGCGACCTCCGCGGAAGCGGCCGAGGCGCTGGTCCGCGCCATGGGCATGTTCTCGAAGAGCCGGTTCGTGCCACCCCGCTCCGTGTGTACCGACGATCCCGACCTGGCCGCGGCGCTGGCGCCGCGCCTGGTGCCGGCGACGCCGGTCCGGCTCGGGCCTGCCCTCGAAGTTGACGACGTCATCAACGCGATGGCGCGGGACCGCCCCGGGACCTCCGAGGCCGGCGGGTATCTCGAAGGCGGCCGCATCCCGGAGCCGACTGTCGCGCGCTTCTTCGAGGCGGCGGCCGGCCTCTTTCGGGTGGCCCCGTGGAGCATCGTGCAGGACGACGGCCAGATCCTCCGGCTGGACGCTCCGGGATTCGGGGTGGACGCGGCGTGCGTGAACATCATCGGCGGCCTCGGCCAGGAGCTGGGCTTCCTGGTGTTCGAGTCGATCGACGACTTCACGCGCTTTATGATGAGCGCGGACGAAGCCGACGCTCCGGAGCCCGCCGATCTCGACGTTCCTCTCTTCGCGGTGAACTTCGATCGCCGCAAGGATCTGGCGCCCAGCCTGCAGAAGGACGTGCGACGGCACGGCTGGAGCGTCGCCGATCCCCGGGGGCACCCGTGGATCGTGTCCACCGATGCCGATGGGGTCGTGCGCCCTCTCACCGAGCGGGACTACCTGTTCGCGACGGCGTGCCTGGAGGCGCTGGCGGTCTTCTTCACGCGGCATCGGGACCTCTTCGAGGCCGTGGCGCCCGAGGCGGTCACCGAGACGGTGGCGCTCGACGACGTGCCGGGGGCGGCGGTGGTCCGGCTGACGGCGCCCCATCCGGAGGCGTGGTGGGTGTGGGGCGAGGAGACGCCCGTCGACGTGGAGCGGCGCGACGCGGCGGGCGACATCGTCGCCGCCTTCATGGTGCACGAACACGGGGCGGGCAGGAGCGAGGCGTGGCTGCGCGAGGCGCAGGACACGGTCGAGGATCTGCTGTCGTTTAAGATCGACGTCGTCGGCGAGCCGGCCCTGGGCTGGACCGAAGACCTCGTGGAGGAGTATCTGCGCGACCGTTTCGACGATCCCGCGGGCGTGTCGGACGTGGACGTCGCGATGGTTCCCGAGCACGTGGACGCGTTTTTCGCGTGGCTGGGGGCGACCGATCAAGAAGACAAGCCCATGGCCCGTGGGATCGGCGACACCATCGCCGCGCGCCGGTGGGCCGAAGCGCCGCGCGATCGCGGCGGCCGGCGCGCCTCGACGGCGCGCTGGGT